>NZ_JANSJB010000044.1:0-13020 GCF_047462355.1 Synechococcus sp. H55.9
TGCTGCAAACTGGAGCAGCGGCAACAGCAAGCTCTGGTAATCCGGAACGGCCATCTGCAGAACCGATTCTCAAGGCAGGGATCCCAATATACTAACCAAGCCCCTACCGCAACCCAGCTATGGTGTCTGGCAGGCTGGGAAGCCTTGGACAAAGGTTGAGCGTGGATGGCTCAGGCGTGATTTGAACACGCGACCAAGGGCTTATGAGTCCCCTGCTCTACCGCTGAGCTACTGAGCCGAGACGGCGCTTAACTAGAATAGCACCGTTGGGCTGGAACTGCTTCTTGAAAAATCACCTCAGCCCCCTTTGCCCTCTTGGGAGAAATTGGGAAGCCAACGCTCACCGCGAGGCCAGGGCAGCTTCGTAAACCCGTCGATTGGCCGCGAGGGATTTCTCCAGATCCACCACAGGACGAGGGTAGTCCACTCCCAAGCGAACCCCAAATTGCTTTTGCTCGGCAGCGGTGAGGCGATAGGGCTCGTGGATTTTGTCCCCTGGGATCCCGGCCAATTCCGGCAACCAGTGGCGCAGATAGTCTCCCTTGGGGTCGTACTCGCGAGATTGCTTGGGGATGTGGAAGTAGCGGAAGCCGCGGGCATCATTCCCTACACCGGCAGCGTAGTTCCAGTTGCCGTAGTTGCTGGCCACGTCGTAGTCGATCAACAGCGACTCAAACCACTCAGCGCCCATGCGCCAGTCGATGCCCAGATTCTTGGTCAGAAAGCTGGCCACATTCTGCCGTCCCCGGTTGGACATAAAGCCGGTAGCCGCCAGCTCCCGCATGTTGGCATCCACCAAGGGGTAGCCCGTCTCGCCCCGGCACCACGCCTGAAAGCGGGGCCAATCCTGCTGCCAAGGGATGGGGATCCCCTGGATCCCAGAAGGACGGAACAGTTTAGCGCCGTGCTTGGCCAAGACAAACCGAAAATAATCTCGCCACAGCAGCTCGAAGACCAGCCAGTCGGTGGACTCATTGCGCACCCGCTCCTGTTCATAACGCTTGACTTCGGCATAGACGGTGCGAGGCGAGATACAGCCCAAGGCCAACCAAGCAGACAGCCGCGAGCTGTCGTTGGGATCCAACATGCCGTTGCGGGTTTCCTTGTAGATGCGCAGCCGATCCAGATCCCAAAAGTAGGTTTGCAGGCGGGCCTGGGCAGCGGTGCTCCCACCGGTGTAGGTGAAGCGGGCGCGGCGATCCGGCGGGGGCAAACTCAGCCCTAGCTCGGCCAGAGTAGGCAACGGGCCGGGATCCAACCCCGACGGCAGGGGGGGAAGAGAAGGAATGGGCAGGGGATCCCGGATGGGGGTGCTCCCCTCGACTTGCTTGCGAAAACGGGTGAACAGCTCCGGCAGTTGGGAAAGACCAAAGGGGAGATCCTCAGGGTGATAGAGGGTGTGGCCCCACTCCAGGTGCAACCGGATCCCCAGCAAAGCCTTCTCAACAGCAGCCGTCACCTCTGTCTCCTCGGTGCCCACCTCCTCATGGGCATAGACCGCCTTCACCCCCCACTCCCGTGCCAAGCTGGGGATCACCTGCTCCGGCTGGCCCCGGCGGATCACCAAATCCGAGCCGCGCGCCCGCAACTGCTGCCGCAGATCCGCCAAACTCTCCAGCAAAAACTGAGCGCGGAAAGGGCCGGTTCTGGGGCGGAGTACCAAGGAAGCCTGACCGAACTGGCGGGGATCCAAACAATACAAGGGAATCAGGGGAGATCCCTGTTGGCAAGCCCGCGTCAGCGGCTGGTGATCCAGCAGGCGCAAGTCGGTGCGAAACCAGAGCAGGACGGTCATTCTGCAGCTACCCTAGACGGATCCCGCAGACTCAGACTTAGGCGCCCGTCCCAGCTCAGGGCTGGGAACAAAATGGGGCACATTGGCAGCCGGGATGTAAATGGGAGCCTTGGTGCGCGGGTGGTAGGTTTGCCGGGCAGGACGATGGCGCAGCGAGAACGTGCCGAAGCGAGACAGCCGCACCGAACCGCCCTGGGCCAGGCATTGACTGATGCTATCCAGCATAGCCTCCAGAGCAGCAGCAGCCAGCTCCACCGTCAGGCCATCCACCTGGGCGGCCATCTGGCGGGCCAGCAAACGGCGATTCAAATGGGGAGGAGGAGCCACCAACCGACCGTCCAGACAACAGCAAGACAGACAGGGGCCTAGAGCGCTTCCAGCTCGCTCTCGAAAAACCAGTGTCGAGAGCGATCAGGAAACTCCAAAACGTAGCCGACACCGCTGCCATCGACCACCCGCCGGGCCAGCACCACAGCCTCTTTGCCCACCAGAGCGCTGACATCTTCTTGCCCGCGATCCCGGACACAGCGAACTTTAACCTTGTCCCCAACTTTGATTGCCATAGCCGATTGGGCGTAACCGCGAAGAGACTCGTTACTCAAGATGGTACGGCAAAAGATCCCTTGCCGAGATCTGGTCACCCCTCTGCTGGGGTTGACACTGATGGGATTGCTAGAATGGGTGAAGAGCGCTGTGCCCCGGGAAGACTGCCTCCGTGATTGCCCTTTCCCTCAAACCCGCCCATTGCTCCTGGAGCGTTATCAGCTTTCCCTCCACCCTTTACACCCAACCGGTTCTCGATCTGTTGATCTCAAAAGTTCCTCCCCCTTGGCGGGCAGAGGTGCGCCTGGGCTTACAGGAAGCGATCATCAATGCCGTCCGCCACGGTAATGGCCTCGATCCCAACAAGAAAGTGATCATCGAGTACGCCAGCTCAGAGCCGTTTTACCAATGGCTGGTGCGGGATCAAGGACCTGGCTTTCGTCCCCAATGCAAGCTCAGCCGCTGCCAGCGCGGCATCTTGGAAACCGAAGAATCGGGCCGGGGAATGTTTCTGCTCACCCAAATCTTCGACTTTGTCGAGTGGAACGAAGCCGGCAACCAGGTCTATCTGGGCAAGTACATCCCCGCCAACTGCCGGGATCCCTGGATAGTCTGACCCTCAATACCACTGCCAAACCAGCTTGCCCATTTGGGTGATCTGGCGGCCCCGCTCCGGGTAGGGAGCCTCAGAAACCGTCAGGGCTGTGGTGGCAAAGGCAAAGCGCGTGGACGACCAGCGGGATCCCTTAAGTAGCGTGCTTTCCAGCAGCAACCCCAGCGATCCATATCCATAGCCCAGATTGCGGTGGGGCAGAGGAGCCACCACCTTGCGCCAGGCGCGGTCGGCAGCCAAGGGGGGATCCGCGAGGGCCGCCTCCAAAGCCGCCAAGGAAGAGGCCAGGTAGGAATAGCCTTTGTGGTCGGCGTGATACACCTGCGCCAGCAACGGGATCCCTGGCGGCGTTTGGGGGAGAGCCTCTGACAGGGCTCCTTCTTCCCCGCTGACCTCCGGCGGCCCACCGCCAGGGATCTCCGCTCCAGAGGCGGAGCGGCTGGGCTGCAAAGGCTTGGGTTGAGCCCAAGCGGTGGCGGTGCCGCGCTGCATCGGGAGAGAAACCACCTGCCAGCCTTGGGCGCGCGCCCGCTCATCCAGGTCGGAACCCGGCTCGTCCGGCATCTTACCCACCCACAGCCAGGCCGGATCCCGGTCGCCGGGCAAAAGGGCAAAGGCAAACTCCCCCCGTTCCGGCAACAGACGTTGCCAGTCCAGCTTCACCTGAGATTGTAAGCGCTGCAGCCATTGGCCGGGATCCACCCGCCACCCCAGGGGGCTCAGAGGCCGGATCTGCCCCAAGCTCTGCCAAACCGAGGCCAGGTGAGCTCCAGAAACCAGCGCCAAGGTCTCGTCAGGCAGATGCTGAATGATCTCCGGACGAAAAGCTTCTGCCGCCGGCAAGGAGAACTCAGCAGGCGCACGCCAGAGGGCAGCACTTTCGGCCACCAAGCCCCGGAAGTTCACCCCCAGTCCCAGCCCCACTGCCTGCAACGTCAGCCCGTCCGGAGCAACCGCTTCCGGGTTTTGCCAGAAGGCCCAACCCACATGCGCCTCCTGCAGCGGCTCGATCACCTGCTGAAACAGGGGCTGAGCCACCAGAGACAACTGCGGCAATTGCCAAGCATCGATGGCAGCGCGAATGGCCGCCGGCTGCTCCGCCAACAACACGTACTGCTCGCCAAAAACAGCCGCCGAGAACCCCTCCAGGCCCGGAATCGGGCTGGACACCACCTGAATGCCCTTGTAAGTGTCCACCTGCACCGGTATCCCCGCCAAACTCTGCCGTTCCCACAACAGGTTCAGCTCAAATTGAGAGACTGCCCGATCCCGCGTCTCCAGGGCCACCAAAGTCCCCCCCTCCGGCAAGCTGGCCAAGAGCGTGCTTTTTCCCAGCCAGGGCCGCACCTCCCGCTCAAAATCCAGAGCTGCCCCGGCCAGTACAGATCCCAGCCAACCCGGGCCTTCGGCGGAGAAAAACTTTTGCCATTGCTGACGGGCGGCGCGTCGTTGGGGGGCAGGGGTTGCAGCTTGCCAAAACGCTTGCACCTCGTCGAGGGGAACGGCCAACAGCAGCAAAGCCTCGGTAGAACGGGGGGCCAAACCCACAATCGGCGGCAGTTCCGGGTGGGCCAGCAACAAAGCCACCGGGCTGCGGGTGAGCAGCCACACGACAACCCACACCAGCATGGCGGCCAGAAGGCCCAACCCGATCAAGATCCCCCGCAGGAGTTGCCGTTGTCCCATATCCCCTCTCCAGCCTGACGGCAGCATTCCAGCACCGCCTAACCATCTTACCTGTGAGGGGAGAGTTGCTTGTCTCTCCTGGCCTCAGCCGGGATCTGACGAAGATGCTTCTGGCCGATTCTGCAACATCCAGGCCAAGTTATTGCCCGTCACCGCTCCATCTAGGGTGCTCCGGATCAGCAGCAAGGCCACTGCCGCCCAAACGTTTTCTGGCCAGTTCCCCAGCACCTGCTCTGCCAACTGGCCCAGCCCGAAGGCCGTGATCCACGTGGCCATCCACAGCCACGCCGTCACCTGAGCACAGGGCCAGCCATTGCGCCAAGCCCAAAATCGCTCCTGCCACCACCACCCCCAGCCAAGCATTGCCCATTTGTTGCGTCAGCCACAGCCCAGCCCAGAGCAGTTGCGCCCACCCAGGCCACAGCCTGCTCCGTCGAGAGCAAAATCCGGGATCCCAGCGCCAGCCCCTGGCCGATCCCCACCCCCAGCCCGCGCGAAAAACCCAGCACCAGGCCCAAGAGCAGCAGCGGCGGACGGAAAAACTGACTCAACATCACCACGACCAAGGCAAAGAGCACCAGGCCGGCCCCCTGCCCCAACAACGTGGCCAATGTCCATTCCAGCCAAAACCTCTGCCAATGGGAACGCAGCATGGTAGCTCTCCTCCAAGGTGGCCAAGATGCCCTCACGATAAGCGGCAGCCAACCGAAACAACCCTCAGTCTGCAACCCAACCGGTAATTGGCCAAGGCAAGCACCGCCCAATGGCGATACTCTAGAAGGTGTTCATGAGTGGGTAAAGTGCAAGCGATGGCTCAGCCTGCCCTGCGCATCTTGATCGTGCGCCATGGTGAGAGCACCTTTAACCTGGAAAATCGCATTCAAGGCCGCTCCGATCTCTCTCGTCTGGCCCCCAGCGGAGCAGTGCAGGCGCAGCGCGTCGCCGCAGCCCTGGCCGGGATCCCGTTGGATTACGCCTATTGCAGTCCCCTTTCTCGCGCCCTCGATACCGCTCGCATCATCCTGAAAGAGCGAGAAGGGATCCCTCTGCAGATTACCGAGCAACTGCGAGAGATCGACCTGACGGCTTGGGAAGGGCTGACCTTTGCCGAGGTGAAGGAGAAATACCCCGAAGACTACCATCTGTGGCGGCACCATCCCGACAGCCTGGAGCTGCAGGGGCGCTTTCCGGTGCGGGATCTCTGGCAGCAGGCGCGGGAGTTTTGGCAAATGCTGGCCGAGCACTTGCAATCTGCTGCCCGAGCAGAGTCCGCCCCAAGCCAGACCCTCAATATCCTCGTTGTGGGCCACAGCGGCATCAATCGCGCCTTGGTCAGCACCGCCATTGGCCTGGGGCCACACCACTATCACCGTCTGGGGCAGGATAACTGCGCCATCAGCGTGCTCAATTTCCCTGAGGGCCTGCAGGGGCCGCCGCAACTGGAATCTTTGAACATCACTGCTCACCTCGGCCCAGCTCTGCCCAAGCGCAAGCAGGGGATCCGCATCTTGCTGGTGCGGCATGGGGAAACCCAATGGAACCGGGAGCGCCGTTTTCAGGGGCAGCGGGACATTCCCCTCAATGCCACCGGGGAAGAACAGGCAGCCAAGGTGGCAGAATTTTTGGCCACTCAACCCCTGCAACTGGCCTTCTCCAGCCCCCTGAAGCGCCCCTGGGCCACAGCCGACGCCATCTGCAGCAACCACAGCAACCTGATCTTGCGCCCCATGCCCGACTTGCAGGAGATCTGCCACGGCGACTGGGAGGGCAAGCTGCAGAGCGAAGTGGAAGCCGAATACCCCGGCGCGCTGGAGCGCTGGCAGCGGGATCCCGCCAGTGTGCAAATGCCCAACGGGGAAAACCTTGACCAGGTGTGGGCGCGGACTCGCTCGGCCTGGCAGGAGCTTTTGGCCATCACCGCCGCCCAATTTCCCCAAGGCACAGCGGTAGTTGTTGCCCACGACGCCATCAACAAGGCCATCATCTGTCAGTTGTTCGACCTTTCCCCACAAGCCTTTTGGATCTTCAAGCAGGGGAACGGTGCCATTACGGTGATCGACTACCCAGAAGGTAAAGAAGGCGCCCCGGTTTTAAAGGTGTTGAACCTCACCACCCACCTGTCCGGCCAGATCCTGGACTGCACCACCGCCGGAGCTTTGTGAAGATGGGGCCCTCTCTGTTCCCCCCTGAGCTGCTGGGAAAAGACGTGCGCCTCCGAGCAGTGCGCCTGCTGGATCCCTTGCGCCAGCGGGAGGAAGTGACCGACGTGTGGTTGCAGGAAGGTCGCCTCCGGGCCAGCGAGCCGGCAGGGATCCCTGCCGAGATCCCCACCCTTGATGGCTCCGGTTGGGTTCTAGGGCCGGGTTTGCTGGATCTGTACGCCCACAGCGGCGAGATGGTTGGCAACGGTCTATCCCACAGCCGCGAGACCCTGGCCTCTTTGGCTACAGCGGCTTTGGCGGGAGGCTTCGCCCAGGTGGCGCTTCTGCCCGCCCCCCCGCCCGGAACCGGCTGGTTTCCGGTGCTGGATCGCCCAGAGCACCTGAACCGCTACCCCCGCCAACCTGGGGATCCCCGCTGGCTGCCCTTAGCTGCCCTGAGCGTGGGCGGCCAAGGAGAAACCCCGACCCCATGGGGAGAACTGGCGCAAGCAGGAGCGGTTGGCTTTGCGGAGGTTCAGCCGCTGCGCTCCTTGGCGCTGCTGCGGCGGGCTCTAGAATATCTGCGGCTGGAGAACAAGCCCCTGCTGCTTTGGGCCTGGGATCCCAGCTTGGCCGGGCAAGGCAGCCTCTACGAAGGGATCTGGGCGCTGCGCCTGGGGCTGAAAGGGATCCCTGCCAGTGCCGAAACAGCCGCTCTGGCCCGCCTGTTGGAGGTGATCAGAACTGTTCCTTCCCCCCCGCCGGTGCACATCATGCGCCTGAGCCAAGCCCGCAGCCTGGAGATGATCCAGCAAGCCCAAGCCGAAGGATTGCCGCTGACCGCCAGCACCTCCTGGATGCACCTGATCTTGTCCGAAGAAGCCGTCCGGGAGCACCGCTACGATCCCCACCTGCGTCTTTTGCCCCCCCTTCCCAGCGCCGCCGACCGCGCGGCTCTCGTCGCCGGGATCCGCTCCGGCAGCCTGGGGATCGCCACAGATCACCACCCCTACACCTATGAAGAGAAAACCCTGCCCTTTGCCGATGCTCCGCCAGGGGCGATGGGCCTGGAGCTGGCTCTGCCGCTGCTGTGGCAGCATCTGGTGGCAACCGGATCCCTGACCCCCCTGCAACTGTGGTCGGCCCTTAGCTTGTACCCGGCCCGCTGCCTCAACTTAGATCCGCCCACCCTCACCCCCCACAGCAACTGGGTGCTGTTTGATCCCGCCCACCCGTGGACGGTTTCTGCCGCCACCCTCCACTCCCGATCCCACGCCACTCCCTGGCTAGAGAAGCCCCTGCGCGGCAAGGTGTTGTACACGCATATCGAGCACGCTTGCAGCCAACCCACCCCGGCATTAAAACTCCCCAGCTAAGGCGGCTACACAGCGCTCGCACAGCTCTGGGTGTTCGGCAAACTCGCCCACGCGGGTGGAATAGTTCCAGCAGCGCACGCATTTTTTCCCGTCCGCCGGCTGAACGGCAACCTGCAGGTCTTCCTCTCCAGGGTCGGCCTTGACCAGCTCGACTTGGGAAGTGATGAACAAGTAGCGCAGCTCTGCCGCCCGCTCTTCCAAGAGGGAGTACAGATGGGGATCCGCCACCTTCAAGATCAGTTTGGCCTCGGTGGAAGCGCCGATGACCTTGTCGGTGCGGGCTTGCTCCAGGGCTTTGTTCACCTCCTGCCGCACCGCCCGCAGCTTTTCCCAGGTGGCCGCCAACTGGGGATCCCGCCAGTGCTCTGGCAGCTGCATCCAGCCCCCTTCAAACACCGAGCGGGTAAGCTTGGGGTAGGGAAGGTAGCTCCAGATCTCTTCTGCGAGGTGGGAGAGCACGGGGGCGATGGCCTTGGCCAAGTTCTCCAGCAACAGCGACAGCACCGTCTGGCATTGCCGCCGCCGCCGGCTGCGGGCATGGCTGATGTAGAGGCGATCCTTGCCGATATCCAAGTAGAAGTTGGAGAGATCCACCACGCAGAAGTTCTGAACCGCCTGGAAAAAGCGGTAGAACTGGTAGCTTTCAAAAGATGCGGTGATTTCCTCTCCCACCTCCTGCAGGCGGTGCAAGATGTAGCGATCCAACTCCGTCAACGCTTCAAAAGGAACAGCATCCTGCGCTGGGTTGAAATCATAAAGGTTGCTCAGCAGAAAGCGGGCCGTGTTGCGGATCTTGCGGTATATGTCCGCCATCTGCCCAAGGATGGTCTTGCCTATCGGCACATCGCCGGAGTAGTCCACACTGGAGACCCACAGCCGCAGCACATCGGCGCCATAGGCGGGATCCGTCTGGGGGTTGCTGCCGCCGTTGATGAGCACCAGGGGATCGATAACGTTGCCCAGGGATTTGCTCATTTTTTGGCCCTTTTCGTCCAGCACAAAGCCGTGGGTGAGCACTGCTTTGTAGGGGGCACAGCCATTGACGGCCACGGAAGTCAGCAAGCTGGACTGGAACCAGCCCCGGTGCTGGTCGGAACCTTCCAGGTAGAGATCCACCGGGTAGCCCAGCCCCTGGGCCTTGGCCACCGCCGCCCAGGAGGAGCCGGAGTCAAACCAGACATCCATGGTGTCTGTGCCCTTGCGGTAGGTGCGGCCATTGCGGCGGTACTGCTCCGGCAACAGCTCTTCCACCGGCCGCTTCCACCAGGCGTCGGATCCCTCCTGGGCAAAGATGGCTTTGATGTGCTCGAGGGTTTCGGCCGTGAGCAGAACCTCGCCCGTCTCTTCGTCGTAGAAAACAGGGATGGGCACACCCCAAGCCCGCTGGCGGGAGATACACCAGTCGGAGCGCTCTTTGACCATGGCGGTGATGCGGTTTTCCCCTTCCGGCGGGATCCAGTTCACGGTTTTGATGGACTGTAGGGCCAGCTCTCGGAAGCCGGCTACAGACGCAAACCACTGCTCCGTGGCCCGGAAGATGGTCGGCTCCTTGGTGCGCCAGTCGTAGGGATATTTGTGGTTGTAGGGTTCTTCCTTGAGCAGGGCGCCGGCAGCCTGCAAGGCTTTGATCACGGCCAGGTTGCCGCTGGTCTCCGGCTTTTTGGAGAGCACATCCAGCCCGACAAACTGGGATCCGGCCTCGGCGGTGAATCTCCCCTGCTCGTCCACAGGGCTGAGGATGGGCAGGCCGTACTTTTGGCCGGTTTTGAAGTCGTCTTCCCCGTGGCCTGGCGCCGTGTGGACAATGCCGGTGCCGGACTCAGTGGTGACGTAGTCCCCCAAAACACAGAGACTGGCACGGTCAAAGAGGGGGTGGCGTCCCTGGCAGTATTCTAAGGCGGATCCCGGCAGCGTGGCCTTGACCTCTAAGGGGGTCTCCAGAACTTTCTCCAGCCGCTGCCGCAAATCGGCAGCAATCAACAGCAGGCCGAAGCGGGGAGACTCCACCACCGCATAGGTGAGCTTGGGGTTGAAACAGAGGGCCAGGTTGGCCGGGATCGTCCACGGGGTAGTGGTCCAGATGGCCACCCGCAAGCCCGGCAGAAAAGGCTCCAAAACCGGCTGCGCCGCCGGGCTGAGGCTCTGCAGAGGAAAAGCCACGTAGATGCTGGGGGAGATGTGGTTGTCGGGATATTCCAGCTCTGCTTCCGCCAGGGCCGTCTGCGAGCTGGGACTCCAGTGGACGGGCTTGAGGCCGCGGTAGATGTAGCCTTTGAGGGCCATCTGGCCAAACACCTCGATCTGGGCTGCCTCGTACTCCGGCGAGAGGGTCAGGTAGGGCCGATCCCAGGATCCCCATACCCCCAGCCGCTGAAAGCTGGCCCGCTGCACGTTGACGTAGTGCAGGGCGTACTCTCTGGCCTTTTGCCGCAGTTGCAGGGGGGTGAGGCTTTCCCGCTCCTGGGGGGAGAGGCTTTGCAACACCTTTAGCTCAATGGGCAGGCCGTGGCAATCCCAGCCGGGCACATAGCGCACCTTGCGCCCCCGCAGAATGTGGTACTTGTTCACAATGTCTTTGAGAATCTTGTTGAGGGTGGTGCCCATGTGGATGTCGCCATTGGCATAGGGCGGCCCATCGTGCAACACAAAGGGATCCCCGGGATTGGTTTCCGACAGACGCTGATAGATCTGTTCTTCCTGCCAAAAGGCTTGGATGGCGGGCTCCCTCTTGGCGGCCTCCGCCCGCATGGGAAACTGAGTTTGCGGCAGGTTGAGGGTACTTTTGTAGTCCACGGCAATTTGAGCAGGCTAAAGGGCGTCCTTCTATCCTACGCTGTTGCTCTCTCCTCAGCGCTGCCTCCTGACTTCCCCCTTGTTGGAGCCCTCTTGGGGAGAAGGGATCCGGCCCGCCACCTTGGTAAAGATTTGTGCTAGCCTCAGGATGTTGTTGAGTAAGGGAGGTTCCTGCGGATGCCAGACAGTAGTAGTTGTAAGGGTCGTCAAGTTGGGTTCAGCCGGCTGTGCGCCGGGGCTGTTCTCTAACGGCCTGAACTCAGATCCTTAGCTTGCTGAGGAGTCTTCGCGTTCTGGCTCGCTTGGAGTTCCTCCCGGCAGTCAGGTTCCAGTTGAAGGCCCGCTAGGCCGCTCTCTCCCGGATCGCCTGTTATCTCCTAGGCGGTGGGAGAGAGCGGATAGTTTTTTGTAGGTTTTCGACGACCGCAGGGGCTTGGAGTCGATATGTCCTACAAGGCTCCCTTGAGAGACGTCGGCTCCCTCAGGGTTGAATGGTAAGACGCCGGCTCTCGACGACAAGGCCACTTTGGTTGACCAGCATCACTGAGATCCACTCAGCCCCTGCTTCTGGAGGGGCATCCGCCTGCAGGAAGAGCCCGCCCGCCTGCAGAGGTTCGAGGGCAAACGAGGT
This sequence comes from Synechococcus sp. H55.9, assembly GCF_047462355.1. Classification (NCBI taxonomy): domain Bacteria; kingdom Bacillati; phylum Cyanobacteriota; class Cyanophyceae; order Synechococcales; family Synechococcaceae; genus Synechococcus; species Synechococcus sp. H55.9. Next base: position 11,579 of record NZ_JANSJB010000044.1, read on the forward strand.
CAGATCCAGGTAGCTGGCCGCGGCCACGGGCCGCTCATCGACAGCGCCCAGCAGCAAGGACTGGGTGAGGGGTTCTGCCACAATGGCCTGCAGCGAGTAGGTGGATCCCGGCTTGACCACCTCCGGCAACTCGAAGGTGACGGTGGGAGGTGCTGAGCCGGAGGTGAGGGTGCTGGCCTCCCGCAGTACTTCTTGGTCTACGAGCAGCAGTTGTCCTGGATTGGCCGCATCCGGGCGGTAGCGGTTACGCACCAGGGCGGAAGCCTTTACCTGAAACTCCCCCCGCGCTGAAGCTTGGGATCCCTGCACTTGGCTGGCGATCTCGGCCACGATCTCAGGGCCCACCTGCCGCCAAGAGACAATTTCCGCCGAGTAGGTCAACTGGGGATGGGCCTCCCATAGCTTGCCAATGGCCTCTTCCACCCCCTGCCGATCCAGGCCGTCGCGGTGGCGGAAGTCGGGGCTGTAGCCGGCCATCACCCCCGGCAAGTCGCGGCGGTTGGCAGCGTCCATTTGCTCCTTCAGCCACTCCACCAGGGGAGCCGGTGCCGGGGCGGAGACCTGTTTTTGGAGCCCGCTTTCCAGAGGCATGGGGGCAGCCTGGGCCGGTGCCTTGCTTGGGAAAGGGATCCCCCAGCTCAAAGTCAGAGCAAGGAACCCAAGCAGTTGGGAAAGGGTGAATCGAGAGCTCAAACTGGGGGCCTCCGGCGGCAAATCTGCCCTTAGTTTAGCTTGCTGAGGATCGAGGTTTTGAGGTTTCCGAGTCCAGGTTGGCCATGGGGGGAGCGATTTTGAGGTTTGGCGTTGCCTCACTGGATTGGGCCTGGGTTTATCCTGGGAGCTGGGTTCTCTGCGAGGTGTGCATGGCGTCCCACCACTCCCCTGCTTTCCTGGCTTTGGTTAACGAGGCCAAAAGCCGCATCCAAGAGCTCACCGTTGAACAGGTGAGGCAAAAACAACTGCAAGGGGATCCCTTCTACTTGGTTGACGTGCGGGAAGAGTCGGAGTGGCAGGCCGGCCACATTGTCGGCGCCATTCACTTAAGCAAAGGCATCATCGAGCGGGATATCGAGAAGGTGATCCCAGACAAAGAAGCAGAAATTGTCCTCTATTGTGGTGGCGGCTTTCGCTCGGCGCTAGCAGCCGACAACCTGCAAAAGATGGGCTACCGCCGCGTGATCTCCATGGACGGCGGCATCCGCGCTTGGCGAGAGGCCGGCTTTCCCGAATCCTAGCCCTCACCCCCAACCCCTCTCCCTCAGGGACGACCCTCACCCCCGACCCCTCTCCCTCCGGGAGAGGGGAGTTAGAGCGGTGCGTTCGCGACGGCGTTCAATAACGAGGTAGCCAGCCGTTTCGGTGCTGGTTGGGAGAAGCAGTGCGGCAAGGGTTGCACCCGATCGCTGAAAAACGCGGCGCGGAAGCCCTTGGCTCCTGCTTTG
>NZ_JANSJB010000044.1:13120-20037 GCF_047462355.1 Synechococcus sp. H55.9
AAAGGCGGCCTGCCGGATCAGCCCAGCCTGATGGAGATCGTAGAAGAGCTGGGATCCGGCTTTCGCCTAGGAGTGGATCCCTTCACGGTGTCAGTGGCCAGCTACCGGCAGTTGCAGACCCACGCCCAAGCCGGGGGGGTGCTGCTGATTCCAGTGGCGGAAAACCCCGTGGACAAGCTGGGATCCCGTCAGGCCCTTTCCGATCAGCCCATCTATCCTGTCCCTGTCCACCTCTGCGGGGCCAGCGCGGCAGAAAAGCTGGCCCAGGTGCGCCAGGAGATGCGCCGCAAGCGGGTGGGATTGTTGCCCCTAACCAAACTGGATCAGGTGGCTTGGCTGTTTAACCTGCGCGGCTCTGACATCCCCTACAACCCGGTATTCTGCGCCTACGCGCTGGTCGGCCTGGAGAGGGCTGCCCTGCTTACTGACCTGGAGCGCCTCACGCCCTCGGCTCGGCAAATGCTGGTGGAAGCCGAGGTCGAGCTCTGGCCTTACGAGGCTTACCCAGAACAGCTGCCCCAGTGGGCCAAGGGCTACGGGCCGGTGGGATTGGATCCCAAGCAAACCACTCAGGGCACGCAAGAGCTGCTGCAAGGGATCCCCTGTCGCGAGCTGGATCACCCCGTGGATCTCCTCAAGGCGGTAAAAAACCCCACCGAGCTGGAGCAGATGCGGCTGGCCAACCGCAAGGCCAGCCGGGCCAAGATCCGCACCCTGGCCTGGATTGACCGGCAAATTCAAGCGGGGATCCCCATCAGCGAAGCCGATGTGGCTGCTGTTATGGAGGCCCACTACCGCGAGGAAGGGGATTGGGTGGGCCTGAGCTTTAACACCATCGCCGGGGCCGGCGCCAACAGCTCCATTGTCCACTACGGCACCCCCGATCCCCAGAAGTTCTTGCAGCCAGGCGAGTTGTTTTTGTTGGATTCGGGATCCCACTACCTGGGGGGCACCACCGACGCTACCCGCACCATCTGGATTGGCTCGCAACCGGCGGATCCCCTGTGCCAGCGGCGCTATACCGAGGTGCTGAAAGCCCACATCCAGTGCGCCCGCCAGATCTTTCCCCCCGATACCTACGGCGTCTCCTTGGACGGCATTGCCCGCTCCAGCCTCTGGCAGGCAGGGCTGGACTACGGCCACGGCACCGGCCACGGCGTCGGCGCCTTCTTGAACGTCCACGAGGGGCCCAACGGGATCCACCGCCGCGCCAGCACCCCCTTCAAGGTGGGTATGATCACCAGCATCGAGCCGGGCTACTACCAGCCGGGCTGGGGTGGGATCCGCCTGGAGAATCTCTACGAGGTGATCCCCATCCCGGAGCCGGAGGGCTGGATGGGCTTTCGTTCCCTGACTTGGATCCCTTTTGATGGGCGCCTGATCGACTGGGATCTCTTAGACGAGGCGCAACGGGCTTGGCTTGATGAGTATCACCGGCAGGTCTATGCCATCCACCACGCCACCTTGTCAGAACAGGATGCCGCCTGGTTAAAGCGCGCCTGTGGACTCAGTTGATGTACTCGCGCAAGCGTTGCCCGGCAAATCCCGTGGCAAAGAGCGCAGAAAGGATCCCCGCAGTTGGCCGCAGGCGGCATTGCCATCCAAGCCACGGGTTTGGCGCACACTGGCCTGCACCTGGTGCTCTTCAAGCTGGCGGACAAACGCCTCGACTCGTGCGGGATGGGGGCGTTGATAGTCGGCTTCCGAGATGGGGTTGTAGGGGATCAAGTTCACGTGCAGTTGCACCCCTGACCGGCTGGCCTGCTGCAACAAGTGCGCCAGTTGGCGGGCATGAATGGGCAGATCGTTCACCCCAGACAGCAGGGTATATTCAAAGCTGACTCGCCGCCCGGTGCGCCGCATGTAGTCGCGGCAATCCTGGATCAGAGCCTCCAAAGGGTAGTGGGTTGCCGCAGGGATCAACCGCTGCCGCAGCTCTTGATTGGGGGCATGCAGGCTGACCGCCAGAGTAATTTGCAGATCCTGCTGCGCCAGCCAGGCAATTTGCCGAGGTACACCCACCGTCGAGAGGGTGATGTGCCGTTGGCCGATGCCGATATCTTGGTTTAGGCTGCGGATGGCTTGCACCACCGTATCGCGGTTGAGCAGCGGTTCCCCCATGCCCATAAAAACCACGTGGCTGACACGACGGCCAAAATCTTCCTGCACCGTCAGCACCTGATCCAAAATCTCGTGCAGCTCCAGGTTGCGCCGGTAGCCCATCTTGCCGGTGGCACAGAAATCGCAAGCCATGGGGCAGCCCACCTGAGAAGAGACACAGACCGTCAGACGCTTGGCCGTTGGGATCCCGACCGTTTCGATCAACTGCCCATCCGCCAGCCCCAGCAGAAACTTCACAGTGCCATCGCGGGCCTCTGTCCGTTGCACGATGCGCGAGCGCCCCACCGGGTAGTTTTGCACCGCCTCCCGCCAAGCTTTGGGAAACACCGTCACCTGTTCCAGGGAGCGGATCCCTTTTTGGTAGATCCAAGTGTGCAGTTGTTGCCCGCGATAGGCCGGCTGTCCTTGGGCAACTGCCCAGTCTTTCAGGGCAGATAAGGATTGCCCCAGCAGAGGAGTGGGTAGGGCCGACATCAGTCCATCTCAAACGAGCTCTCAAAAGGTGGTCTGGCTCCTCCACTCTAGCCTGTTCCCGTGACCCGACCCCCTTCCCACCAGCGCGTCGATGAGGTGGTTCCCTCTTGCCCAAAAGTACTAGAGTGTATTTCTGTAGAGCGTGTTGTAGAGGATCCGAAACAGTAAGGACTACGTCCCGCTGACGCGAAAGAGAGCCCTCGATCTGCATCTTTTGAACCCATTAAACCCATCTAAACCTATGTCCGTCTCCCCACAACTGGCTCGACTGGCCACCTGGATGGCAGGCCACTTCAATAACCTACAACAGGCGATCGCCGAGCCCGTCTGGTTCGCCAATATTCATGTGTACCAATGCCCCTTGCCTTGGTCGGTGTTGCAGGGGGTGGGGTTTTATGTGGAGCAACTGTACGATATTTACCCTGAACAGCCCTACCGGCAGCGGGTGATCCACCTCTTCGAGACCTCAGAAGGGATCCGGATTCAAAATTATGCGCTGACGGCTCCTGACTCCTACAAGTGTGCCGGTCGAGAGTTGCAGAAATTGGCCAGCCTGACAGCAGCCGAGTTGGAACTCTTGCCCGGCTGCATTACTCAGGTGGAATGGACGGGATCCTGCTATCGGGGCCGCAGCGTGCCCGGCAAAGGCTGTATTGTCGAACGCAAAGGCAGAACCACCTACCTGTACAGCGAATTTGAGATCGGGGCCGACTACTTTCACAGCTTAGACCAAGGGCGGGATCCCCAGACCGATCAAGTGATCTGGGGATCCCTGTCGGGGCCTTTTCGGTTTGTCAAAAAACAGGATTTTTCCGGGTACCTGCCGCAGTGGGCTGAGGAGCTGAACCATAAAGCTGTTGGAGCGACTGGTTGAGCGGCTGCAGGCGCTGAGGATCCCGTTCCCCCCGCCGGAGCTCTCGGCAAGAGCTGGTCTGGCTAACCCTGCGGCTACTGCCGGCTTCTTGGGCTCTGGAGCCATGGGGGCAGTGATGGCAGCTTTGGATCGGGCTCGTGTGAGCGTTGAAAGTAGCAACAAAATGGATCTGTCCTAGCCCTTGCCCCCAATCCAACTCATGGATGGAAACGGAAATTCTCTCTCCCACCTCTGAACACATTGCCGTAGCGGCTGCCGCCTTGCGACAGGGCCAGTTGGTGGCCATGCCCACGGAGACGGTCTATGGCTTGGCAGGCAATGGCTTGGATGAGCAGGCGGTGGCGAGTATTTTTGCCGCCAAGGAGCGTCCCCGCTTCGATCCCCTGATCCTACATCTACCGGCTGGGGTGACCCTAGAAGAATTGCAGGGATGGCTGGTGGATGTATCGGCTTTTACTCCCACCGCCCGCGCCTGGCTGGGATCCCTGATCGACACCTTTTGGCCGGGGCCTCTGACCCTGGTGCTGCCCAAGTGCCCCACTGTGCCGGATCTGGTGAGCAGTGGGTTGCCCACCGTTGCCCTGCGGGTGCCCGCTCACCCGGTGGCTCAAGCCTTGCTGCAGGCAGTACAAACCCCTCTGGCCGCTCCCAGTGCCAACCGCTTTGGTCGCATCAGCCCCACCTCAGCCCAAGCGGTTGCTGCAGAGCTGGGCGGGCGGATCCCCTACATCTTGGATGGGGGAGCGTGTGCCGTGGGCCTGGAATCCACCGTGCTTAAGCTCAGCCCGGAAGGGATCCCGACGCTGCTGCGCCCAGGGGGGATCCCGCTGGAAGCCCTGGAGGCCCACCTGGGCCTACCCATCCACTTGGCCCCGGAACAGGCCCCTGGAGTGCCGGAGGCGCCGGGACGGCTGAGCAGCCACTATGCCCCTGGCAAGCCCCTCTGGCTTTTGCCCACCGCCTTTGCCCAGCTTCAGCCCGGCGATTGGCAACAGATACAGCACCTGGCGACCGGTCATTCCCACCTGGGCATCCTCAGTTTTGCCGCGGATCCCCAGGCTTTGCTAAACCACCTCTCCCGCCACTGGCCAGGAGTTCTTTTCAGTGTGGAATGCTTGGGCTCGGATCCCAACACAGCCGCCCGCGCCCTCTTTGCCAGTTTGCGCCGTCTGGATGAAGGGGATGCCACGCTCCTGTTGGCAGAACCCCCACCCCTCTCGACGGGGTTGGGCTATGCGATGATGGATCGGCTACACCGGGCCAGCAGCCTATGGAACCCTCCCCTCTCGTGGCCATCCTAATGGGCAGCGACTCCGATCTGCCCACCCTTGCACCCGCCGCCCAGGTGTGCGAGGAGTTTGGGATCCCTTACCAGATGCAGATCCTCAGTGCCCACCGTACCCCGGAGGCGATGGTGGAGTTTGCCCGCCGCGCCCATACCCAAGGGATCCGCGTCATCATCGCCGGGGCAGGCGGGGCAGCCCATCTGCCGGGAATGGTGGCCTCCCTCACCCCCCTGCCGGTGATCGGGGTGCCGGTGCTCAGCCAACCTCTGCAGGGGATAGACTCGCTGTACTCAATTGTGCAAATGCCCAAAGGGATCCCGGTGGCCACGGTGGCCATTGGCAACGGCCACAATGCGGGTCTGTTGGCGGTGCAGATCTTGGCCAGTGGGGATGCCGACCTGCTGCGGCGGGTGATCGCTTACCGGGAAAGCCTCAAACAGACGGTACAGCAGAAAAATGCCCAGTTGCAAACCCAAGGGTGGAAAATCTATCTCGGTCGTCTCGGCGAAACGCAACCAGCATAATTTATTAGTTAGTAGTTAGAAAAAAGCGTCTACATCTTGCCACCTTACAGAAGGCCGGATGGGACAAAGTTTTGGGAGTAGCCAGCGGTGAAACATCAATCGGGTCGCCCCTCTACCGGCCAGGGATCCTGGCCAGAGTATCTGCAGCGGGTGGGGCGTGGGGCAATGGAGACGGGATCCCAAGTGGCGCTGTGGATCCTAGCGGGGCCGCAATGGCGGGTTTTGGCCCTGTCGAGCTTGGCCTTGGCGGGGCTGGCCTTTTGGAATGGGCGGCTGGCCCTCTCTCTGGGAGTGGGCACCTCGGTCATGTTGGGGCTCTACGGGGTGCGCAGCCCCGAGTTCAGCCGCCGCTGGCAGGAGTGGCAAGCCTGGTTGCGACAGGCGGATCGCTCGCTTTTGCTGGCGGTTGGCGCGGGGGCAGCCGCCACCTTCGGCACCTACACCCTCGTTTCCATCTGGGCGGAATCCAACCAGCGTTGGCTGGCCACCGGCGCTATTTTGCAGGGATTGGCCACGCTGGCGTTGTTATCGTTGCTGTTTGGGGAGTGGCTCAGCCGCCGACAAGAGCGGCAGCGTTCTCAACTGGAGCGCCATCTCAGCGACATTGCCTCTCCCGACGCCTTCAAACGGCTGGCAGGGGTTCGCCGCTTGCAGAGTTTAATGGGTCACCTGGAGCCCGAGCAAACCCGTCTGGCAGTGGATTATCTGCGGCTGGCCCTCGACCAAGAGACGGTAGCCGTTGTGCGGGAAGCCCTGCTGGAAGCCCTGCAAGGATGGGGGATCCTGCGCCGCCTCAACGATTTGACGGATCTCAAACACCCCAGCCGGGATCCCTCCTCAAACTAGGACGACAGCTGCCCCGGCCCTCCCGCCAAAAGGCTTCCCTTGGAGCTAGCCTGCAAGGAAGGCTAGGATCCCTTACTATGTATGAGTAATGATCTCCAACCGCTCCTCATAACCGCACCCTGCCAGCATGTACACCATTTCCGACTTTGACCGCCTGATCCAGTTTCTCCCGGTGGAGATCCGACCCGAGGTGCAGATCGAGATCGGCACCCCTGACCAATCTCGGGTTGTGCAGCCGCTCTGGCGCTTTCCCTGGCAAAAGTACACCCGCTTCGCCATCGACCTCAGCCGCTGGCAAAAGCTGAACCCTGACCAACAAAAGATTTATTTTCTACGGGAAGCGGTGATGGCCACCGAGCTGGCCTTGGGGGATAACTGGTCGGCCCTGTTGCTGTATCCCGCCTTGATCGGGGCCGGCAGCATGGGCATTTTGGTGGAGCTACAAATGGGGGATAACCTCGGCGTGGGCCTGGCAGCCGGCTTGGCGGCATCGGCGGTGTTTCTGCTGCGTAAAGCAGAGAAAGGCCAGAAGGCCCAGGTGGCAGCCGACGAGTTTGCCGTGCGCTATGCCTCCCAAAATGGCTACAGCCCCGAACAGGCGGCTGCCATTTTGCTGAGCGCGCTGCAGCAGGTGGCTATCCTGGAAGATCGCGTTAAGGATGACTACGACACCATCATGCGCCGCCGCAACCTGGAGTTTTTGGCGCAGCGGGGCCTGGGCTCCGGCACCTTGACCATCAATCCCAAGTACCGCAACAAGGGCCAAGGCCCCAACCCCTACCAAAATCCCTT
>NZ_JANSJB010000045.1:0-3164 GCF_047462355.1 Synechococcus sp. H55.9
GGCAACAAACCAAAGATCGCAGTGCGCTCGTCAGTTGAACGCGCCACATTGCGAAACCCCAGCAACCACCCCCGCCGCCAATTGCCCAGCCGAGCTTCAACTTCTTCTGCCGGCACCCAGTACCAGGGCTGGACGACGAAGTGCGGGTCGGCGTGCTGTGCTGCGTCAGGGGTAGGTAGTTGGGTGCTAGAACGCGAATCCACTCCCTCATACGTGCCGTAGCGGTGGTCGTAGTGCCAGAGCATTTTGGCTTCGTAGAGGGGGAGGTAGAGTCCCTCTCCCCCTTGATCCCCCTCTCCCGAAGCTTCGGGAGAGGGGGTTGGGGGGTGAGGGCTACTTCTCCCAAGACTCTGGGAGAAAGGGGTTGGGGGGTGAGGGGATGGGTGCTCGTAGGAATGAGTAGCGACATAGTCGGCAATTTCTCGGAGGACTTGTTCCGTCTGGTCCAATACCTGGTCATTGGTAAAGCGCAGAACGGCAAAGCCATGTTTGCGCAGGATTTCCTCCCGCAAACGGTCGCGTTCCTGCTGAGTGGGTTCGCGGTGCACGCCCCCATCTATCTCGATGATTAGACGGGCGTCGTCACAGAAAAAGTCGGCGATGAATTGTCCAATCGGGTGTTGACGACGGAACTTCCGGCCTAACAGCCGACGGTCACGCAAAAATTCCCATAGCAAGCCTTCGGCGGTAGTCGCCTCGCGGCGTAACTGCCGTGCTCTGGCAATCAGTTCCCGGCTGGCTTCAGGCAATTTGTACTCCCCTTCTCCTGCTGGGTGGGAGAAGGAATCCGGGGATGAGGGCCATCCCCCCTCGCCCGCCACGTGGGAGAGAGGGTTAGGGGGTGAGGGCACAAACACATTCCCCACCAGCCGATACCCCTTCGCCTCCAGCTCCGTGCGGGTGCGGAAGAGGTGGGAGTCGGAAGACATGTTGAAAAGTCCTTGCTTAAACTGAACGCCCCAGGGGTTGCCCTCACCCCTGGCCCCTCTCCCCTTGTGGGAGAGGGGGGAGAGTTTTCATTCACTAGCACCGGCACGCGCTGGTAGATAGCCTTTGTCAGCTCGGCATCCTGACGGGTGCGGAAGACGGGCAGAGTGCGGGTGTTGGGATTGATACGGGCAATGTCGTCGGCGGTTAGGGTGAATACACGGCGTGGGTCGCGCAGGTGTTCGGTGCGAGTTGTAAAGAAGCTGAAGGTAGGGGTGCTCTCTGACGTGCTTCTCCTGCGGATGGTGAGCAGGCAGAACTTGTAACTGCGATGCACGCCAGAGAAGATAGCTTCGCGGTTTTCAAAATCAAACAGGCTGACCAGTTGCCCCTTTTCCACCAGGTCGGCGAAGAAGAATTGGTTGGTGGCGTCGGTGGCGATGCCGGTTGGCACGATGATGCCGGCCCGCCCGCGAGGGTTGAGCAGGGCGCGGACGCGCTCGGCAAACACAGAGTAGGTGTTGATGCGCCCACGACCGGTATGGGGATATAGCCCACTGCCACGCAGGAAGCGGCTGGTGCTTTCGGCGGCGTGCAAGGCGCGCTGATAGTCTTGCCAGAGGGTGGGGTTGGTGTCGGCGAGTGCTGCGATGAGCCGCCTGCGAGCGTCAGCGTTGGGTGCCTCAGCTATCACAGTGTCGCGGCTAGCGAAGAATTCCTGCTCCTCTAGCTGGATCATTTCCCAGGGTGGGTTGCCGAGGATAACATCGAAGCCGCCCTCACCTCCCCAGCCCCCTTCTCCGGGCGAGGGGGGAAGGTGAAACACCTCCGGGAACTCCAGTGGCCAGTGGAAGAAGCGCTGTTCGCAAGCCAGAGCTACGGCGGTGGCCAGAGCGCGGGAGTTGGCTCGATTTTCCAGCCGCTCGCTGACCGCTTTCGTGGTAATGGCCGCCGAGAAGTCCGAGGTCAAGCGCTGGAAAAAGGCCGCCGTCCAAAGGTTGCAGGCTTCTGTCAGTTTCTGGTGTTCTGGGTTTTGACAGTAGCGGGTGTAGAGCTCCTGCTTGCGGCGTACATTGGCTGGCGAGTCGTCCTGGATAGCTTCGAGCTGCTGCCGCTCCTGGCTGAGCTGGGCCACCACCTGGTCGGCCTCAAGCGGCAGAGAAAGCTGGCCTGTTTCCAAATCCCTGCGCTCGGCGCGATTTCGCCCCTTCAGAGAGCGGGCAGCCTCCCTGGAGTCGGCACTTACCGGCTCGAAAGCAGCATCAGGAAGGCCCTTTTCCAGAACCTTTAGATCCAGCACCCCCACCAGCGAGTCGCCACACTTGATGCGGTGATCGAGGAAGGTAAGCGGTTTGCCGGCGCAATGGGCCTCCAGCCAGAGGGCCACGCGGCAGAGTTCCACCGCCAAGGGGTTTTTGTCCACGCCGTAGAGGCAGTGGGCCACCACGTCGCGGATGGCCTCGCGCACAGTCTCGGGGGCGGGCTCCTCTTCGCCGGTGCGAACCTTGGCCAGCTCCTTGCCCAGATGTCGGGCAGCCGCCAAGAGAAAATGCCCAGAGCCACAGGCGGGATCCAGAACCCGCAGCGATAGGATGGCCCGTTCCTTTTCCTCACGGCCGGCTGCAGACTTCAGCCGCTCCTGCAGCACTGGCTCCAGGGCCGAGCGGACAAGTTCTGCCACCAGCTCCGGCGGGGTGTAGTAGGAGCCGGTACTTCTGCGCTCAGAGCCGTAGCCTAAGTCAAAGCAGGGCACACTGCCTGAGGTGTCAATCTGGGGCCGGTAGTCGAGCAGGCTTTCGTAGACGGATCCCAGCTCCTCTACGTCCAAAGCGGCGTAGTTGACCCGGCGCGGCGGCGAGGTCGCGTTCTCTTGGTAGTAGGCCAGGTGCCAGAAGGCCTGCAGCAGATCCCGGTTGCTCAGGCTGCACCCATCCAGCTCCAAAGGGGCAAACAACTCGCCGTTGAGAGGTGCAGCCCCTAGATGCTCTGCCAGCTCCTCCTGGGAAAGCACTCGCCAGAGCACCCGCAGGCTGCACCAGAGATCCTCATGCTCCGTAAAAGCGCTGCGCCGCTCCAAAAGTCGCCGCAGCCGACTCACGCCGTAGTGATCCCGGTAGAGGGGGCTGGCGCTAATTAGCCCCCGCTCCTCCGAGACTAAGAGAAACAAAAAGCGGTAGACCAGCCGCAGCAGTTGCCGGTAGAACTCCTCCGGGGTAAGGCAGTTCGATCCTGGAGAA
>NZ_JANSJB010000045.1:3264-10574 GCF_047462355.1 Synechococcus sp. H55.9
CGCAGGTGGGAGTTTTTGGGATGGGCAAGAAAACCCTTGGCCAGGCCCTTGAGGCACTCTTCCACCCCATCCCGCAGCCGCTCGCGGACTCGCCCCCCCTGTTCCAGAGCCTGCTGGTAGTACTTCTCCAGCCAACACTCCCGCGCCTGCTCTGCCTTTTGGGGCAAACGGCTGCGGTGCAGCAGGCGAAACAGGATGGCAAAGTCGTTAAAGCGCTGCTCCTCTAGGATCTGCTGCAGGTCAAACTCCACATAGGCCTGCCGGCGCACAAAGGTGCTGTCCCGCAATAGACGGAGGGTCAGCCCGTTGGTGACGATGCCCCAGAGGTGCTCGCTGCGGTTGAGATACTCCTGCAGCAGTGAGTGAGGGGCTAGACGCGGCCTGCCGGTGGAAGCCAGCCGCCCCAGCTCCTGGCGTACCCCCACAATGTGCACCGGCGGGGCATCCTCTGCTTCGCCGGCGCGGTGCGAAATGGCAAAGGTAGCACCGTCCAGCTCATGGGCCCGTGGGTTGTAGCGCAGCTCGTAGCCCAGAAAGCTAAGAAAGGGAATAACCCAGGCATCGCGGGTAACCGACGTGGCCGGATCCCCTTCCGGCAGACGGGCCAGCCGGCGGCGGAAAACTTCCCACTGGGTGCGGGCCTCGGCAAAGACGCTGGCAATTTCTTCCGTCAGGCTGCGCTTGTCTTCTAGCCCAAAGTCTTTCGGCTTCTGGCCTGACAGCTCGCCAGCCAAAAGCTGCTCCAGAATGTCCGGCCCCAAGAGGCCCCCTTCAAGGCGTACAGCAGGAAATTGGCTCATCTGGACAGCAGAGGTTGTAGGACAAGAATTCCCAGCAGATCGGGGGGAAACTGCGGCTTAACCTCCAGCCCGCGCACGCGCTGGGAGATGGCCTGTCGGATGCGCTTGTGGGCCTCAGCCAGCTCGCCAGCTCGCTGGAAAATGGCCTCCCGGATCCCTTGCTGAAGGGGGTGTTCTAGACCCCAGTTTTCTGCAGTCGGCGGCCAGGGGCTGAGGCTGTCTAGCACCTGCTGCACCAACTCCTGCTTTTCTACAAGCGGCAGGTTGGCATCTGGCTTGGCTGCGGCCAAAAGCTGGAGCGCTGCCCTACTTTCCAGCCAGCGGGCTTCGCCTCTTTCTAGGCCAACCCCTCCCAGCACCAGCACCTCCTCCGCTAGCAGAGGCTGAGCCAGCGGCTGCTCCACTAGGTAGCGCACCCGCAGCAACAAGAGGGTGGTGAGCGCAGCCACAGCCCGTGTCCGAATGACCCCGCAGCGGGAGACGACGGCCTCTTCAGGCTTATCTAAGGCCTTCTCTAACAAAAAGTGGGCCAGGGCAGCGATGAGGCGGTGGTTGCGGCCAACGTATTCCGCTCCTTCCGGCGTGGGGGAGATGAAGCTAATCCGCCACTGTCCACCCTTGGGCTGGGGCAGGACTGAACGAATGGCCTCCGGCAGGGTTGCCGTGCCCTCCTGGCTGAGGTTGACCCGGAAGACTCCAGACTGCCGGTCAGGGATCACAGCCAGGCCTAGGCGCTGGGCAGCAGTTAGAAAAAATTGCTGCACGGCCTGCGGATCCCCCAGCACAGCGTCTGTGGCCTCCAGTTCCCGCTGCACTTCTTCCGGCTTGAGGGATCGCTGGGCAAAACGGGTGCGGTTGCGCCGCTCCTGCTCAGCAGAGCGATCCCACTGGGCGTGAAACTGGCTCACCTCTGCCATCCCCAGATCCAGCGCCAACTGGCGCTCCCCTGAGCCGGATCCCTGGCGCAGAAAAAGGGCCTCCAGCACCGCCTGGGTAACGCTTTCACTCGCTTCGGGCACAGGCACGTGGGTGCCAAGGGTGCGGCGGATTTCCCGCGCCTTGTCCAGCAGCACCTGCAGCACCGCACCGTCCACAGGGTTATCCCGCCCGAAAAAGCGGACGACCTTGACCCGTTCGGCCCGTTGGCCATAGCGATCCACCCGCCCCTCCCGCTGTTCCAGCCGGTTGGGGTTCCAGGGCAGGTCGTAGTGGATGACGGCTGTAAACTTTTCCTGCAGGTTGATCCCTTCCGAGAGGCAGTCGGTGGCCACCAGCACCCGTGGCTGGTCAACGGCAATTTCCGCAATCTTGGCCTCCCGTTCCTCGTCGCCCATGCGGCCGGTTACGCAGGCTACCTGAGTTGCGGATCCCAGGTGCTGCCGAAGGTGGTCGGCAAGATACCCTGCTGTGGCCACATAGCGGCACCAGAGAATGGGGTGAAAGCCCTCGGCGAGGAGCCGCTTCACCAGCTCGATGGCCCGCGCCAGCTTGGTGTCTTGGTCTACGCCGTGAAGTTGGTGGGCCAGACGGGCAAGCTCCCGCAACCGGCGGCGGTCGCTGTCGGGCAGAGTTTGCTCTGCAGCTTCAAGAGCTGGCAGCGGTAATTCGTCGTCAGTACGCTCTTGTCCCGACTCGAACACCCAGCGGCTAAAGCTCTCCTCAGCCTCTTCTTCCCGAGAGCCTGCGCTGCGATTGGCCAGCGCCGCCAGAGCCGCTGCCGGACTGGACATGACACAGCGCAAAAGAGCCAGCGCCCCCCAGTAGCGTACGCGCCGCCGCCGCTGCTCCATCTGCTGGCCGGTGCGCACCAGCTCCGAGCAGAAGGCATAGGTGCGCTCAAACAGCTCGCGGTAGCAGCGTGAAAGGTCATAGGTCTCATCTTCAGCTTCCCGGGTTGGGAAGCAGGCGGTTTCTTGCCAGGTCTCCTTGATGTCCCGCCGTGTGCGCTGGACAAAGTGACGGGCCAGCTCGATGCGCTGGTTCTCCTTGAGATCCTGAAGGTCCCACTCCTCGAACTCCGGCCGCAGCAGCCCCAGCAACGACCGGAAGGCCTCTGGGATGCCGCTGTGGGGAGTAGCCGTCAGCAGGATTAGGTGGCGGTTGGGCGCTTGGGCAATAGCTCTCAAAAGAGCATGCCGCTCCTGCTGAGCTCTGCCGGAACTGGCCGCTGCCGCCCCGTGCACTTCGTCGGCAATGATCAGCTCAGGACAAAACTGCAGAAATTGAGGGCGGTTGCGCTCCGTTTTAACAAAATCAATGCTGGCCACCTGCACCGGGAAGTATTCGTAGAGATTTTGTCCCGGCGGGGTTTGCCGCTCCAGTTGCCCTACCGTCCCCGACCGGATAACTACCGGCTCGAGGTTAAACTTTTCCGCCAGCTCCCTGGCCCACTGCTCGCACAAGTAAGGCGGGCAGAGGACACAAAAGCGGCGGATCTCGCCGCGATCCAGAAGTTCTCTGGCTATCAGCAGCGCTTCAATGGTCTTGCCCACTCCCACATCATCGGCAATAAATAGCCGCACCGGATCAAGGCGCAGCGCCATGAGCAACGGCACAAACTGGTAGGTTCGTGGCCGGATGGAGATGCGGCCCAGCGAGCGGAAGGGAGTGGCGCCCTCGCGCAAGATAAGGCGCGCTGCCTGCCAGAGGAGATGGGCGGCTGCAGCATCGGCAACTTGGTCGGCGCGGGGCAGCGGGAAGAAGGCCGGCTCGATGCGCTCAAAGGGCAAGGTGCCGCCTATGAGGTTCATCAGTTGTCGGTGAAGGCAAATCGCGTCCTCTGGCCTGCCAGTAAGGGGCCGCAGCACTACCCCTTCTTCGGAATCAGCGGGGAGCACCACCCACTCGCGCTCGCGGCAGCGGACAATCGAACCAGGCTGCATCGATTGGGATCCCTATGAGCGACTCACCTTCCTTTACCGCATCTTTGCCGCTCTTTGGGGTAACTGCCGAACTTCTTCGGCTTTTTCGGGGGCGCTGACCTTAGATTTGCCTCTTACAGGCCAGGGATCCCATCCCCTTTCCCTGGCCCTCATCAATAAGTTAAGAATGGGCAAGTTTGACACTCCCACCGCCTAAAGGCAGGGGATTCTTACGCAGTTCAAAAATGAACTCGTAAAGGCGCTGTCAAGACACCTCTAGACAGAACCTTGAGGCAAAGCCCCAAGGTTCTGCTTACTTTTCTGATCGCATTCTGATCGCATAAGCAGGACGGAGTCCTTGCAGGTTGGCTGAGACGTTAGTATCTCCCGGACGCTTGCCACCGGTCGGGTTTTTCACCGTTTTAGGGGCTCGCCTGGGAACGGCACGTCTCGGTGACAACCATACCATTGATGAGCAACTAAAGTTGCTTACGGGCTTTTCCGCCCCGCACTAAAGTACGGGGCTACCAAGCTATCCCTCTGTGTGTTACGCTTAACTCGCTAGGGAGTATGTTGCGACCTTTCCGGTGCCGGTTCCAAATTCCAGGGTGGGCAGATGAGCGACGAACAGTTGGATGATTTGCAGGAGGCTATGAGCACTGCTGGTCGATCGATCAAAAAAGCGGCCCGACGTGGAGCCTATGAAACTGCCCAGACAGTAGGAGAGGAGCGACGGCGCATCCGTATTCGCACCCTGGATGGCACCGATATTCGCGGCGAGGTATTCCTAGAAGGGACGAAGTTCGAGCGACGGGTTTCCAGCCTGCTCAACGACGAGCGCACGTTTGTCCCCTTAACCGACTCGGAAATGTTCATCAACGGACACCGCGTCGCCCATGCCGACTTTATCTGCGTCAACAAAAACGCCATTTCCTACGTTCTGGAAGAATAGCCTGGCTTGAACCGTCAATCGAGTCGTTTGGGTTGTCCCCCAACCTCTGGGGTGGCTCTCTCCCGATACGATGTCAGCGGCGGTAGGATGAAACAGAGCTGGCCCCAAGCACTTCCAGCCGCTTGCCCGATGAGCAGCACCCGTTATCCGTTTGAGCGTGTTCGCGACCACTTGCTCTTTCAGTCCTTGGCAGATGCTGAGTGGAAGGCATTGACGGCTGCCCTACTGCCCAGTCGCTTTTCTCCCGGCCAGGTAATCTTCCAAGAAGGGGATCCCAGCAGCGACCTGTACGTAGTTCTCAGCGGGATCGTGGAGCTGCGGCGCCAGTACATGCGCTATCCCGGCGATTACTGGCTGGCAACACTGCATGCTGGGCGCGTGTTTGGAGAACTTTCCTTGCTGACGGGGCGGCGGCGCTCCTTTACCGCAGTGAGCCTAACCGAGGTGCAAACCCTGCGCCTCTCCAGCGAAGGGCTGCTCCTATTGCCCCTGGAAGTCCAGGTGAAGCTTTACCGCGCCTGGACCCAGATCATCGGCGAGCGCCTCTTTTGGCTCGACAGCATGTTCGCAGATCTCCTGGAACAACGGGGGGCGGAAAATGTCGCCTCGGCTATGGCCCTGCTGCAGCAGCGCTATCCTGCTTGAGGAAAAAGAACCCCTGCCGGCAGGCTGGGATCCCTAGAATCAAGGTTCTGGCGCTCCTACAAAGAAGCCAAAAATCAAGCGGTGGGATCCCAAATTTTATCTTCAGAATAGCCAGGGCTTGCGGTATTATGTGCTAAGCAGCAGCTCCCGAAGCATTTCAAGCAGCGAGGTTAAGAGCAGTGGTCAGGGTAGCCATCAACGGATTCGGTCGCATCGGTCGCAACTTTTTGCGTTGTTGGCTGGGGCGCTCCCAGTCCAACTTGGATATTGTTGCCATCAACGACACCTCAGACGCTCGCACGGCTGCCCATCTGCTCAAGTACGACTCCATCCTCGGGCCGCTGCAAGGGGCGGAAGTAGAGGCCGCCGAGGGTGGCCTGCTGGTTAACGGCAAGCATATCCACGCCGTTTCCGATCGCAACCCCAGCAACCTGCCCTGGAAAGAGTGGAAAGTGGATCTTGTTATTGAGGCCACAGGTGTTTTTGTAGACTACCAGGGTGCCTCTAAACACATAGAGGCGGGAGCCAAGAAGGTGGTGATCACGGCTCCGGCCAAGGGAGGCGACATCCCTACCTTTGTGTATGGCGTTAACCAACACACCTATGACCCGGTGCGGCACAACATTGTCAGCAACGCCAGTTGCACCACCAACTGCCTTACCCCCCTCCTCAAAGTGCTGCTGGACAAGTTCGGCGTCCTGCGGGCTACGATGACCACCACCCACAGCTACACCGGCGACCAGCGGATTTTGGATGGTGGCCACCGCGATCTGCGACGGGCGCGGGCGGCGGCGCTGAGCATGGTGCCCACTACCACCGGGGCGGCCAAGGCAGTAGCGCTGGTGATCCCCGAACTGAAGGGCAAGCTGAACGGGGTGGCAGTACGGGTTCCCACGCCCAATGTGTCGCTGGTGGACTTGGTGGTGCAAACAGAGCGGCGTGTGATTGCCGAAGAGGTGAACGCGGCTCTCAAGGAAGCTTCAGAGACCACGATGAAAGGGATCATTGCCTACTCCGATATCCCCTTGGTCTCCATCGACTATCGCGGCCACGACTGCTCGGCGATTGTGGATGCGGAGATGACCAGTGTGCTGGACGGGGATCTGGTGAAGGTGATGGCCTGGTACGACAACGAGTGGGGCTACTCGCAGCGGGTGCTGGATCTGGCTGAATACATGGCTGCTCACTGGGTTGAGTAGGCTGTTGTTTCCTGTCTCAATCCCTCAGAGGCGGAGAGGGAGAATTCGGCAAAAACTTGCCAGCGCTTGCCGTCATGGCTGAGGAGGGTGAGAGCGGAGGCGAGAAAGGATCCCTGGAAAGGGCGAGTTTTGAACTGTGGCCAGGCGGTGCGAAACTGGGCCGGGCTGAGATCCCGAAAGGCCACAGTCATGTGGGGGACAAAGGGACGAGCTGGGGTAGGGGCTGGCTCTGGCTTAAGCAGCAGATTCACGTGGCGCTGTGTCTTGGCCTGGAGCTGTTGCAGCTCAGGGGAGGGCTCGACGTGGATATAGATAACCCGTGGCGCGAAGGCACCGAAGCCGCGGAGCTCAACGGCAACCGGAGCCTGCTCCTTGGCAAACTCTCCCAGGGATCCCGTCAGGGCTGGCAGCTCGGCAGTGGGCCACTCGAAAGGAGGCACCAGGGTAATGTGAGGGGGCGAGCGCAGGGCTGCGCGGCTGGCAAATTGCTCGGCAAACTGTTGTTTGATGGCGGTCACTTGCTCCTGCAAGTCTGCCGGGGGTAGGAGGGCGAGAAACAGCCGCTGTTGGGGAGCGTCGTTCACCATTGCCGGACAGGTGAGGGACCTGTATTATCCAGGCTAGGACAGCCCAGCCCCAGACCTCTACCCCATTCCCTAAGGGTCAGAGGGTTTGTCGGGATGCCCGGCATCTTCTTTAGCCACTCATATTCTCATATAATTATCTAGCGATTATCTAGTAGCAGTAGGCTAGAGGGATCCTCTATGACCCAGCTTTCCGCTCCCGTTCCCACGCCGGCAACCGCATCTTCAGAACCTCAGCCGGCTCCGCTTCCGTCTTACCATTGGCATCT
>NZ_JANSJB010000045.1:10674-18502 GCF_047462355.1 Synechococcus sp. H55.9
AAAGCCGTCGGATTGGAAGCCTGGGACTATTTGAGATCGCGGATCAGGGAATTGAACCTGGAAATCCAAGGCGGCAGCTCCCTGAGAGTACACCGCACCAAGGCCAACTGCCTGCGCGGGTGTGACTATGGCGTTCCCGGCCCGGTGTTGCTGGTGTATCCCGGTGGGTTTTGGTACCACTCGGCCACGCCCCCGGTGATAGAGCGGGTGCTGCAAGAGCATATCCTGGGCGGGATCCCGGTGGCCGAGTATCTGGTAGCCCAAGATACCCTCAGCGCCCCTGATCCAAAAGAGCGTGGATAGCCTGCACGTACTCTGCCGTCGCCTGTTGCAAATCAGCCTTATCGCTGGAAGCAGGGGGGGGGATCACCTTGCCGATGCGCACCGTGATGGGGCAGAACAGCCGCGGCCAGCGGGATCCCTTGGGCAGCACCTTCTCGGTACCCCAGAGGGCCACGGGGAGCAGAGGTGTCTGGGTGCGCGCTGCCACCAAGGCAGCCCCCAGGTGAGGCTGGGGAATGCGGCCATCGGGGGTGCGGGTGCCGTTGAGAAAGATCCCCACCGCCCATCCCCGCGCCAGGGCTGCTTCCGTGGCTCGCAAGGCAGCGCGGTCAGAGCCGCCTCTCTTGACCGGGTAGGCCCCGTAGAGCCGGATCACCTGCTTCAGCGCTGGCACCCGAAACAGCTCTTCCTTGGCCATGAAGGCTACAGGGCGGCGCACTGCATTGGCCACCAGCGGCGGATCCAAGTGGCTGGCATGGTTGCTGACAATGATCAGGGATCCCTGGCGAGGCACGTTTTCCTGGCCATAGGTGCGGCCAAAATACAGTCCCCGAAACAGTGGATTGACCACTAGCCACTTGAGCAGCCAGTAGGCCAACCAATCCTGGCGGCGATAGCCCATCTGGACGATTTCCCAACTTGGGGGTAGCTCCCTCTTTGAGTGTAGGGGAAAGCGGGGGATCCCCAGCGACTTTGGAGATAGGTTTTCCTGAGACCTTCACTTAGGGTGGGATGCGGTGAGGGCCAGGAGTATGTCACCTCTCCAGATCAGGATCCTCGCCCAAAGCCCGCAACCTTTCCGCCAGACGCTCAGCCCGTTGGCGCTCCTGTTCGGCTCGTTGGCGCTCCAGCTCGGCCCGCTGGCGCTCCCGCTCGGCCCGCTCATCTCCCGTCAACAGCAACTGCCCTTGGGCGTCGCACCAGCGCAGCCAGCGGGCTTGTTTCCCCTCGAAAACTCCGTCCCACAGCCTCAGGCCCAGCTCCACCTGTTCCAGCCAGGTCTCGGTCATTTCCGCATAGTGGCGGCCTCGCAGCTCGAAAATGCGCAGCTCCTCTGGCCCCAGCTCGTGGTTGGGATCAAAAACCGCGTAGTAGCTGACCCGCATCTGCTCGTAGCGACTGAGTTTGCCCCCTAGCTCGTCGCCTTCGCGGTTGGAGACAATCTCAATCACCACATCCGGCGGCTTGTCAAATTGCCAGAGCAGATAGCACCGGTTCTGCTTCTCCCACCATTGTTCCGGCACCGTGACATCCAGGCTGAGAAAAACATCCGGCACGATGGGAGGTCGGTTAGGGGTGGTGTAGATGCCCACATTGGCTGCTGCCAGGAAGGTTTTGTGGGGCAGAGAGCTGTAGAGTGCCCCCGTCAGGAGACGCTGCTGCTTTTCAGAGGCAAAGTTATCCACCGGGGTATCGTCCTCAGTGACCAGATCAGCGAGGTCGGGCAGCAGCAGTTCAGTATCCATGGGCGAAGGCAGTCGGGGATGTCGACATCTTAGCCGTTTCCCCTACTTTTTGCCGCAGAGGACAAGGGCGGCAAAGCTGGCCGCTCTCCAGAAGGGATCCCGCCCGGAGAATGGGGTATCACGGCAAAAGGGATCTCTTTGAGGAGGAACCTTGAACTGTGACGTTTTGGTGATTGGCTGTGGCGTGGTGGGCTGTGCCATCGCCTACGAGCTGTCTTCCGCAGGGCTATCAGTGGTTGGGATCGACGCCAAGGATCCGGCCTCAGGCGCCACGGGCGCGTCACTGGGGGTGTTGATGGGGATCTGCAGCCGCCAGCCGGATGGGGAGGTGGTGCAGTTGCGCCTGAAAAGCCTGGAGCAGTTTGATCCCTTGATTGCCCGGCTGGAAGCGGACTTGGGTCGGAATTTGCCCGTCAATCGGCACGGCATCCTCAAGCTCCTTCGGGAGGAGGAAGTGGACGCTTGGCAAGCAACCCTGGCGGCTCGGCGGCAAGCAGGTTACCGCCTGGAGCTGCTTAGCCCCGGCGAAGTGGGATCCCTGCAGCCGGGTTTGCGCAGCGACCTGGCGGGGGCCCTCTACTCGCCCCAGGATCGCCAAGTCCAACCCAAGCTCCTCACTCAGGCCCTCTTGGAAGCAGCCCAGCGCAAGGGATCCCGCTTTTTCTTCCATCAGCCGGTTCAGAAGATCCAGCGCAGCCCGGATCCCCCCTTTCGCCTGCAGGCAATTGATACGCCCGCCCTCACCTTCTCGGCGGGGCACGTCATTCTGGCGGCAGGGCTGGGCAGCTCTCCTCTGGCCAAAGAGCTGGGGTTGCAGATGCCGTTGCAGGCCGTCAAGGGCCAGGCCCTGCGGGTCAAAGCGCCTAGGATCCCCCTGGGGCCGGTGGTCAGCGACGAGGATCTGCATCTGGTCCCCCTGGGCGATGGATCCCTGTGGGTGGGGGCAACCGTGGAGTTTCAGGCCCCCCATCCCCAGCCGACGCTGCTGGCGCTGCAAGATCTGCTGGCCCGCGCCATCCGGCTCTGCCCGGCTTTGGCCGAAGCGACTTTGTTGGAGCACTGGGCCGGCCACCGCCCTCGACCGGTGGGGCAGCGCGCCCCCATCCTGGGGCCGGCTCCCGGCTATGTCAATCTTTTTGTTGCCACTGGCCACTACCGCAATGGAGTGTTGCTGGCCCCGATTAGCGCCGCCGTCCTGAGAGATTTGGTGCTGAAAGGGAAAACAGCCCTCTGCGATCTAAGCGCTTTTGCCCCAAGACCTAAACAGGGCTGAGCGGGCCTATCCCCTGAGGGAGGCGGACTTATGTCAGAATAGAAGGCTGCCCGGCTCAGGCCGGGCCAGCGTGTGACCTGTCGAGTCCTGCAAAGGAGAAGAGAGCCTTGCCGAAGTTCGCCCTAAAAGCCCTGTGGCTAGAAAACGACTTGGCTATTGCTGTGGATCAGGTGGTGGCCAAAAACCGCAGCCCCCTCACCCACTACTTTTTCTGGCCTCGGGATGACGCTTGGGAGCAGCTTAAAGCTGAGCTGGAGAGCAAAACTTGGATCAGCGAGGAAGATCGCATCACTCTGCTCAACCAAGCCACCGAACTCATCAACTACTGGCAAAACGGCGGACGCAACCGCCCCATCAGCGAAGCCCAGGCCCAGTTTCCCGACATCCTGATCGGCGGCAACTCCTAAGCCTCTCGGCCACAACCTGACCCCGGATCTGTCCCACCTTGCTGAGTCTCCCAGTTTTGGGCTAGATTGGCACTCAGGAGTTTAGAGTGCTAACTTTCTGTTGGCTGAGCCGATGGATTCTTCCACTCCGCCCGGCAGCACTCGGCACAGGTAGCCCAGTCGAAATTACGAGGATCGCGGATTTTATGGCAAAACGGATTCTGTTTAGAGAAGAGGCCCGCAAGGCGCTGGAGCAGGGCATCAATCAACTGGCGGATGCGATCAAGGTTACGGTTGGCCCCAAAGGGCGCAACGTGGTCTTGGAGAAGAAGTTTGGTGCCCCCCAGATCGTCAACGATGGGGTCACGATTGCCAAAGAAATCGAGTTGGCGGATCCCTTGGAGAACACCGGTGCCCAGTTGATGCGGGAAGTGGCCTCCAAGACCAACGATGTGGCCGGGGATGGTACCACCACTGCCACCATCTTGGCCCAGAGCATGGTGCGGGAAGGGCTGAAAAACATTTCAGCGGGTGCCAACCCTGTGGCCTTGCGGCGCGGCATTGAAAAGACCACCGCCTACTTAGTGGAGCAAATTGCCGCCCATGCCAAGCCTGTGGAAGGCCGCAAAACCATTGCGGAAGTAGCCACCATCTCTGCCGGCAATGACAGCGAGGTGGGGGAGATGATTGCCAAGGCCATGGATGCCGTGGGGCGAGAGGGGGTGATCACCGTCGAGGAATCCAAGTCCTTGGAGACGGAATTGGAAGTTGTAGAAGGGATGCAGTTCGACCGCGGCTACATTTCCCCCTATTTTGTTACCGACACCGAGCGGATGGTGGCCGAATACGAAAATGCCTATCTGCTCATCACCAGCAACAAGATCTCCAGCCTGCAAGATTTGCTGCCCATCCTGGAGCGGGTGGCCCGTGAAGGTCGGCCTCTTTTGGTCATCGCAGAAGATGTGGAGGGAGAAGCGCTGGCCACTCTGGTGGTCAACAAGCTGCGGGGGGTGCTCAACGCGGTGGCGGTCAAGGCTCCGGCTTTTGGGGATCGGCGCAAGGCCATGCTGGAAGACATTGCCATTCTCACCGGCGGGCAGCTCATCTCCGAGGATCTGGGCATCAAGTTGGAGAACGTCACCCTGAACATGATGGGGCTGGCCCGCAAGATCACCGTCACCAAAGATAAAACGACAATCGTCACCGATGGCAGCACCAAAGCGGCGGTGGAGAAGCGGGTGGCCCAAATTCGCAAGCAACTGGAAACCACCGATTCCGAGTACGACCGCGAGAAGCTGCAGGAGCGGATTGCCAAGTTGGCCGGTGGGGTGGCGGTGATCAAAGTGGGGGCTGCCACCGAAACAGAGCTCAAAGACCGCAAGCTGCGCATTGAGGATGCCCTGAATGCCACTCGAGCGGCGGTGGAAGAAGGGATCGTTCCCGGCGGTGGGGCGACGCTTTTGCATCTGGCCAAAGGGATCCCGGCTTTCAAGGCAACCTTGAAGTCGGAAGAGCAGGTGGGGGCAGAGATTGTCTACCGGGCTTTGCAGGCTCCGCTCTATCAGATTGCCCACAATGCCGGTCTGGAAGGGTCGGTGGTGGTGGAAAAAGTTCTGGAGAAGGAGATGCCTTTTGGCTTCGATGCCCTGACCGGAACCTATGTGGACATGTTTGCTCAGGGGATCGTGGATCCGGCCAAGGTGGTGCGCTCGGCGTTGCAAAACGCGGCTTCCATAGCCGGAATGTATCTCACGACCGAAGCGATTGTGGTGGAAAAACCTGAGCCCAAACCGGCAGCCCCGACGGCTGGCTCCGGGGGCATGGGTATGATGTAGCCCCTCAAACGTACGCTCCGGCCCTGGGAGAGGCGGCTTAGTCTTGGATGTACTCCGCGCCGGAGAGCAGGGCAGCTTCGGCCTTCTGAAACTCCCGTCCCAGGTAGGCCGCATGGCTGAGCTGAGAGACAACCCTCTCCTGCTCTTTTTCGAAGATCTGCACACACAGTTCTTTGGCCGTGCGTCCAACATACACCCGTTCAGGGGAGCGATTGACGGAGCCCCTGGCCGGGATCACTGCTCCTGTTTCCGGATCGGTGGCCAGCCCCCGCTCGTTAATTACAGTGCGGTAGTACTTGGCGCAAATCAGGTTCTGCTCCCGATCCAGGTAGATGACAAAGTAACCCGCCGGATCCAGCTCCAAGGGCCGGCGGGAGAGATGGTCGTCAAGGCTGCGCATCTGCTCGCTCAGGGGCGTGGAGGAAGGAAGCATAGAACGGCTGACCCAAGACCGCAAGAGAGAAACGTAGCCGAGGCTACGTTTGCCTGCCTTCATTGTGACAGATGAAGCTGCTTTTTGGACAACCTCGGTCCTGGCGGATGGATCCTGTCTTGGGCTAGCGGGGGGCCACTCGATAAAATCGTGTGGTCGTCACCCACTGGTCGGAAGGGATCCCTTCGACGACAATGGCGCGGGCGATGGCACTGCCCAATTGGGATCCCCGCACCCGCACATCGGCAAAGGAGCCACTCTGCTCAAAAGAGGCGATCTCCTGGAAGTTCAGCGGACGGGGAGAGGCTACGGCCAACACCTGGGCTTGGCCGAAAGGTGGAGCGATGGTCAACCGGTAGCTGGCCCCCGGCGGTGGAAAGGTACGCACTTCTCCGGCCCGCAGAAACTCGTTCCCGCCGGAAAAGCGGTTGGGCAAAATCAGATGGGTGCGGCCATCGGCTTGGATGCTGAACAGATAGACGTAGGCATCGCGGTTGGTGCTCAGGGTAATGGCAATCGGTTCTCCAGGCCGGTAGATGGGGTTCGACCCGCGCCGATCCAGCTCCAAATTGACCTGCAAGTCAGAAGGAACGGGGTTGACGATGATGGAGCGGGTGCCAATCTCCAACTGAGCAGTGTCGGCCAGTTGCAGCCTTTGCAAGGGGGGGTAAATGCCCAAGGTTTGCGGAAAAACAGCGGTGGCCGGAGCTACAGACAACCCCAGAGCCAAGGGTAGGAAAAGCAGTTTGGCGTTCATTGTTCAACACCGGATCAAGGGTTATGTTCATCCTAGGAACGGGCCCAGGTGGAGCGGCTCAGGCTTTGCGCAATCTCCAATCTCCTGCCGCGGCAGTTTCTCCTACTGCAGATGGCATCACCGAGGGGAAAAAAACGCTGCAGCGGCGAGGGCACGGCTCCCTTCTCGGCATCTGGAGGAACGTAGCTGAGAAGGGCTAAGCTGCAAATAAGGGATCCCTTCCTCGCGCCAGATTCCAAGTCAACCCCCAACCGGCTTATGGCTCACGACAGCTACCAAGAGGGCATCGCGGCGGTACAAGCGGGAGATTTCCAGTCGGCCATGCGGGCGTTTCGGCAAGCAGTTGCTGCCGACCCAACCCACACCGAAGCTCGGTACAAGCTGGCCTGGGTGCTGGGTATGAGCGGCTACCTGGATCCGGCCTTGGCAGAGCTGGAAGCCGTTTTGGCGGCAGATCCCAACCATGTGGCAGCCCATTACAATCGAGGGGCCCTCCTGTTGCAAAAGGCCCAACTGGAAGCAGATGAGGATGGCCAAATCGAGCTATCCGTTCTGCAGCAGGCGGAAGCAGCCTTTCAAGCGGTGATGCGCTTGGATCCCACCGATCAACGAGCCTTTGCTTTTCTCAATTTGGTCAGGCGGGCCATTCGCAACCACCAGCCGCCCACCCAGGTCTCTAGCGGCAGTGGCGGGTAAACCCCTGCACCAGGGCTTCAATTGGCGCAATGCTGGGATCCCCGAGTTCGGCCTCTGCTTCTTGAGAGACCTGTCGTACCACTTCTGGGGGCAACTGCAGCCTATCCACCAACTGCCGAAAGGCGTCCAGCTCTTCCAGATTCACCACGGGTTCTTCCGGGCTGCGGGCGCTGGCCGCAATCACCAGGTAGCCCAACTTGAGGATGAGACGCTTCTCGGCCTCATCGTTGACTTTGGACAGCACCTCTGCCAACGGGACTTGCTGCACCAAATACTGGCGGATCTCCTGCGCTAAGCTGGCCTGCTGGCCGGGATGCGAAGCAAAATGCCGCGAGAGTTGCTGGGCGATGAGCTCCACTTCCGCAACCTCCAGCGCGCCATCAGACCAGGCCATCGCGGTGACAGCTCGCAGCAGATTCATTTGCTTGGGGGTAATGCCGGGCGGGGATGGAGTGGGCATATATCCTCCTGGGGTGGCTCATCTGCCAGTTTAGAAGCGGATCCCAGACCATTTCGGTTAAGTTTGGTGTCTGCTCGATGGCTCTTTCCAACCCGATTCAGACACTCACTTCCTGCTTCACCCCGGCCCCTCTCCCCAAGAGAGAGGGAAGCGCTTGGGCGTCCTACCAGTCGCATGCTCTGTGTAGCCCAAGGCGCAGGGGCAACGCATCGGAGAATGAGTCTCTTGGCTCAATCAGCC
>NZ_JANSJB010000045.1:18602-19988 GCF_047462355.1 Synechococcus sp. H55.9
CTAGCCCGCGGAACTGCTCCCACTGAGCGGGGGTAAAGGTGCGCAGAGCCAAAGCATGGAGGCGGCCATCCTGTAAATAGGTTTTCAAGGCCTCATTCACCAGCCGATGCTGCTTGATCAGGGGCAGGCCCTGAAATTGCTCGGCCACTACAATGGCCTGAAAGTGGCTGCCATCGCCGACAGTGTCTTCCACCTGCACCCTTGCGCCGGGCAGGGCAGCCTGTAGCAACGCCTCGATTTCTCGTGGATCCATGCGCTGTTGTCCCCATGGTCTGTTCAAATGTGTGCCGGAGCTCAAGATCCCGTTTCGGATCTCAACCTGCTCATCCATCACCCTAGACGCTTCTGGGGCAAAACGGGATCCCTTCCTCTGCTCTGCAGGTGGGATGGCTCAGAACCAGAACCTCGGTGATGGGACCGCGTTTGTGGCCCTGGCAGTTGATGGCACGGCTGGCAACGATGGTTTGGATGGGGTAATCCCGGTACAGCTCCCGCACAAAGGGGCAATCGGAATTGGAGAGCAGCACCTGCACCCCTCGGTCGGCCAACGTCCCAAATACCTCTCGCAGGCGGATTTGTTCGGTTTCGCCAAACGCAAACCGGCTGTAGGCGGTGAAGCTGCTGCTGGCAGACAGCGGATGGTAAGGAGGATCCAGATAGACAAAATCTCCGGGTTCGGCCCGTTCCAGCACCTGCCAAAACGGCTGCACCGCGATCTCTACGCCCTGTAAAACTCGTGCCACGGCCCGCAGGTTCTCCGCGTCGCAAATGCGGGGATGACGGTAACGGCCCAGAGGGACATTAAACTCTCCCCGCGAGTTTTCCCGGTAGAGGCCGTTGAAACAGGTTTTGTTTAGGTAAATCAGCCGTGCCGCCCGTTGCACCGGATCCGCAAAACGAGTTGCGCGGATCGTGTAGTAGTGCTCCCGGCTGTGGTGGGCTTGGTGGTGGCTGAGCAGAGCAATGATCTCCTCCACCCGATCCCGCAGGCAGCAATATACATTCACCAGCTCAGGGTTGATATCCGACAACACAAAGCGCCGCGGGATCCCTTGGGCCAGATGAAAAAAGACCGCTCCACCCCCCAAAAAGGGCTCGTGATAGGTGTTCCAGTTGCGCGGGAAAAAGGGTTCGTATTGGCTGAGCAGTTGCCCTTTCCCCCCTGCCCATTTTAGGAAGGGACGCGCTCGAACGGCTGGTGCTGCCGGGGCGGGGTTTGGACTCCCGCGTTCTTCCCAACGCAAAGCCCCGCCTTTGCTCGGGCTGAGGCCGTGAACGGGCGGACAAGGGTAGGAAGGTATCTGGCCGTTCATTGGTGTTTACTTTTTTACCTTCTAAGTGCTCCGCGCTGCTAGCGCCCTCACCCCCGGCCCCTCTCCCGGAGGG
>NZ_JANSJB010000046.1:0-7040 GCF_047462355.1 Synechococcus sp. H55.9
ACGCATCAGCGGCAAACCTACTGGTGGGGTGACCCGCCGGTAACCTAGCTCGGTGCCAGGCTCACCTCTGCCCCCCCACCACCCAAGGGGGGGCTAGTCTTTGCTCAACCCCGCTGTCAACGGGCCAATCCCCATCCCAAGCATTCCCGCATCACTTGGCCCAATAGATACAAAGACCCGCAAACCACAGCCGGTGGCTCCCCAACAGCTTGAGACTCCTGCATCTGAACACAAAAAGTAGACAAATCGGGCAATGCTTGTGCTGAAGCGAGATGGGGTTGCAGGGTTTGGGCCAGTTGGGCCAGTTGTTCGGGATCTGTCCCTAAGTGTCCGGCAATTGGCAAGGCGAAGAAGGAATCTCCCGGTCGCAGCAGGGTGCTGAGAATACCTTTGACATCCTTGGTGCTGAGGATACCGACATACCAGGCAAGGGATCCAGGTTGGTGCTTGTCTAGATAACGACGGAGAGCCTGGGCGGCGGGTAAGTTGTGGGCTCCATCCATCAGCAACTGGCGGCAACCAAGCTGCACCCGTTGTAAGCGCCCCGGCCAGCGGGTGATGGCAAACCCCTTTTCTACGGCGGCATCGGGGATCTGCCAGCCCTGTTGTTGTAGGGTTTCCACAACGGCAAGGGCTACCGCTGCATTGGTGAGTTGTACATCGCCGCTGAGGGGCAAGGTGAGGATCTGCCCTCGCCATCGGACGGTTTGGGGTTGCAACCATTGCAGGGGTTCAACCACCCGTAGGGGGCTTTGCAACTGCTCTGCCTTGGCTCGGATAACTGCTGTAACCTCTGGGGTTTGGGGTGCGCACACTGCTGGGATCCCTGGCTTGAGAATACCCGCCTTTTCAGAGGCAATTCGGGGCAGGCTGTTGCCCAAGCGCTGCCAATGATCCCAGCCGATGGAGGTGATGGCGGTCACCACGGGCTCGATCCCGGCATTGGTGGCATCCAGCCGACCACCCAAGCCCACTTCTATCACTGCCACGTCCACCTTTTGCCGGCGGAAGTACAGCCAAGCGGCAGCGGTGATGACCTCAAACTGGGTGGGAGAAGCCTCGCCAGGAGCATAGGTTTGTAGGCAGTCGCGCACTTGGGCCAACGCTTGGCTCCAGTCGTTGGCAGAAATGTACTCCCCGTTCAGCCAGATCCGCTCCCGCCAGTCCACCAAATGGGGAGAGGTGTAGCGACCGACGCGATAGCCCGCTGCCCACAGCACGTGGCTGACCCAGGCACAGACGGATCCCTTGCCGTTGGTGCCGGCCACGTGGATAGCCGGGATCCCGGCTTGGGGCCGACCCAGGCGCTGCAGCAGGACTTGCATGCGCTCCAGGCTGAGATCCACACCAAAATGGCCCAGCGACTCCAGAAACGCCGGCCAATCCCAGTCTGGGATCTGAGGCAGGTTTAAGGACAGATCGCTCTGGCTCAAGCCAAGACTCCGTCTCGCTAGCTAGGGGAAGTGAGGTTTGGGGATCGCTACCAGCGGCTCTAGAGGTTCACCACAAAAGCGTCGCGAATGCCCGGCTGCTTGAGTACCTCTTCTAGGATCCCATCTGGCAGGGGATCATCTAAGCTGAGCACCATTACTGCATCGCCGCGGATGATCTTGCGGCCCACCTGCATGCTGGCGATGTTGACATTGTAGGCTCCCAGCAGGGTGCCAATTCGCCCGATGATCCCGGGCATATCTCGGTGCAGGGTCATCAGCATGTTGGCGGAAGGGGGCACATTCACCGGGAACTCGTCAATCTGGGTAATCCGCACCTCTCGCTCCCCGATCAACGCCCCCGAAACGGAGCGGATCCCATTGGGGCCATGGGCAATCAACGTCAGGGATCCCGAATAATCTTTCAAGGAGGGATCTCGAGTTTCCACCACCCGAATGCCCCGTTCTTTGGCCTCGATGGAGGCGTTGACGTAGTTGACCCGTTCCCGCAGCGCCAGCGTCAAAAGCCCTTTGAGGGCGGCAATGACGATCGGCTGCCCATCTTTTTCCGCCAGATCTCCCTGCAGGCGGATCTCCAACTGGTTGACGCGATCCCCAGCCAACTGGCCAACCAAGTTGCCCAAGGTTTCGGCCAAGTCCAGGTAGGGTCTCAGGTTTTGCAACACCTCTGCCTGTAAGCCGGGGATATTCACGGCAGAGCGGGCCGGCAGCCCCAACAACACATCGCGGATCTGCTCGGCCACGTCGATAGCCACATTCACCTGTGCTTCTTCGGTGGAGGCCCCTAGGTGGGGGGTGAGCAGGACTTCCTTGCCCAAAGAAAACAGCGGAGAGTCCTTCAGCGGCTCGTTGGCAAAGACATCCAAAGCGGCTCCGGCAATTTGGCCGGATTTCAGGGCTTCGTACAGCGCCTGTTCATCCACCAAGCCGCCACGGGCACAGTTAATTAGGCGAGCAGTCGGCTTCATCATACGGAAGGTTTCGGCGTTGAACAGGTTGGTGGTTTCAGGCGTTTTGGGAATGTGCAGAGTGATGTAGTCCGATTCCTGTACCAAAGTCGTGAAGTCCACCAGGCGCACCCCCAGTTGCTCTGCCCGCTCCATGGAGAGGTAGGGGTCGTAGGCCAGCAGCTTCATCCCCATCGCCTTGGCAATCTGGGCCACGTGGGAGCCAATTCGCCCCAATCCCACAATCCCCAGGGTTTTTTTGTAGACTTCTACGCCGACAAACTCCTGCCGATTCCATTGGCCCGCTTTCAGAGAGGCATTGGCATCCGGTATGTGGCGCGAGAGGGCCATCATTAAAGCAATGGCGTGCTCGGCAGCGGCAATGGTGTTGCCCTCGGGCGAGTTGACCACCAGGATCCCGGCTTTGGTTGCGGCAGGCACATCGATGTTATCGACTCCAACACCCGCCCGCCCGATGATTTTCAAGTTCGTCCCCGCCTCGATCACCTCGCGGGTGACCCGTGTGCCGGAGCGCACCATGATGGCATCGTAGCTGGGGATAACCGCGATCAACTGCTCTGGGGTGAGCTGGGTTTGCACATCCACCTGAGCCACTTGAGAGAGGATATCGATCCCCGCCTGATCGATGGGATCTGTAACGATAACTCTGGGCATAAGCAGCGCTGGTCTTGTGGGATGGAGGGCAACAGAAGCAGAAGAACCAATTGCTGCCAGTTAAGGCGGATCCCAGCGGATAAGCCAAACCTTGATCCAACCTCAATTGGCACACTTTAATCTACCGCGAAAGTCCGCCGGTAAGGTGAAAACTCAATTCTGCAGCAAGCTGTCCGATCCCAAAAACCCATCGAGCTGCCTTGGAAGAGAGATGGGCCCGTTAAGACAGGGATCCCACCGGGGCAATATATTTCCCGTCGATGAGAAAGACGCCATTGGCAAATTGCACACAATAGGTGCCCAACAGCCGCCGCTGCAGGATCACCCCTTGTTCGTGCAAGCGGATCAAATGGGCCGGGCGCAACATCGGCATCGGGTCAGCCGTCTTTAGATAGGGCGGTATCTCCACCACCTGAACCGTCGCCCCCACCGGCAGTAACCCCTGAGCTTCAGACATAGGGAGAGTTCATGCTGCAACCATCTCTAGCTTAGCCGAGACCTAGGCCGGTGCAGGCCCGAAACCTGACCCGACCCAAACAACAAGGCAAAGCCCAGAACCCACTGGATCCCTGAGCCATTAATGTAAGATTTTTATCTTAAGTACCGAAGTTGCCAGGATAAAAAGGTAACATCTTGCTCAAGCTCCCTGGTTTTTCCCAAGAGGAAAAGCTAGCCAGCCTTTTGAGATGCTGCCAACTGTTCGTGAGTCTGCTATCATACCATGACCTCTTCCAACTGTTTTTTGTATCTTTGGATACGAAAACCTCATTTACCCGAGTAATCTAGGGGTTTTCTCGCTGTGGAGCTGTGGGCGCAGGGCTTGGCAAACCGGCCTTTGGCCCACTCGCTGGCCAGATCTTTGCCGAAATCCTATAGGAGTGTTAAGAATAGTTACATTGGTTGACTATCTTCTCAGTTTTCACAGTCGTCCTTCTTCAGCGCCGCGAAACGACCATGCTAGATCCGATTCCCCCCCCAGCCCTTGAGGAATATCTGTTGGAAACGGGTATTATCGACCGTTCTCAACTGAGTTTGGCCAAAAAGCTGCAGCATCGCCAGCAAGGGCCGTTGCTGATGATTCTTTTGGAGTTGAGTTTCATCGATCTAGAGCAGCTCAGCCGCCTTTTGGATTTGGGCCGCACCTACCCTTTTGACCATGCTGCAAACGCTGGATAGTCTTCAGCCCGACTGGCAACAGGCGCTGGCTCGGTGGTCTACTGCGGAGCAGGGATCCCTGCTGCTGAAAAGCTGTGGGGGAAAGGATCTGGGGGAGTTGCGCCGTTTTCTGCAACAGGTCTGTGCCCCTGTCCAGTCTGTTACGCTGCTGGCAGAAGGCTTAGAGGTGGTGGCCGGCCCCTTGACGCTTCAAAGCTGGGATCCGCAGACAACGGGCCATTTTGCCCACCTTTATCTGGAGCGTCCCGCCTCTACTCTGCACCTGAGTCGTTTGGCGGCGATTGTGGCTCGGTTGCGTGCTCCCGACGGCTGCCCTTGGGATCGGGCCCAAACTCCAGAGTCTCTTACTCCCTACATTCTCGAAGAGGCGTATGAGGCGGTAGCGGCCATTCGCGGCGGGGATCCGGCAGCGATTGCCGATGAGCTGGGGGATTTGTTGTTGCAGGTGGTGCTGCAGTCGCAGATCTTTGCCGAGCAGAACCACTTTGATCTGGAAGCTGTGGCGGCGCGGATTGCCGATAAGCTGATCCGTCGTCACCCCCACGTATTTGGGGAGGCTGTGCCGGCAGACCTGGCCGAGCTGCACCGCTCTTGGGAGCAGATCAAGCAAGAGGAGCAACCGGATCAAAGCCTTGGTCAAAAGCTGCTCCACTATGCTCAAAGTTTGCCCCCCCTGATGGCTGCTCTGAAGATCTCCCAAAAGGTGGTGGGAGCGGGATTTGAGTGGCCAACGGTGAAGGGGATCTGGGCCAAGATCCGCGAGGAAGAAGCCGAGCTGCGCCAAGAATTGGAAAGGGATCCCCCCGATCCGGCCCGACAGGCAGCCGAGTTGGGGGATCTGCTGTTTGCTCTGGTCGACTTGGGCCGTTGCTATGGCTTGGATGCTGCCCAAGCGCTGGCTCAGACCAACCTGCGTTTTGCCCGTCGTTTTTTGCGCATGGAAGAGCTGGCCCAGGAGCCGACAGGATCCATGCCCGGCGATGGCAAAGGCTCCATGCTCAAAGGACGCAGTCTCCAGGAATTGGAAGTTCTCTGGCAACAGGCCAAGCAAGACCATCCCTAGTTCGTCTGGGGTTGGGCCGGCTCTGAGGAGTATCCATTCACCGAACCGTGCAAATTCAAATCCGCCATTTCATCGAATACCGCTACAGTTGTCCGGTGCAACTGGAGCCCCACACTGTGCGCTTGCGACCCCGTTGCAACGGGATCCAAGCCCTCTTGGCCTTTGATCTGCAGGTGGATCCCCGCCCGGCAGGCCAATCGGAGCTGGTGGATCTGGATGGCAACGCGGCGGTTCAGCTCTGGTTTGGGGATCCCACCGAACATCTGCGCATCCAAACCCAGTCCACCGTGGTCACCCTGCGGCGCAACCCCTTTGACTATCTGCTCTGCGATTGGGCCACCCACCTTCCCATCAACTACCCCAGCACGCTGGCAGCCCAACTGCAGCCCTATCTGGCGACCCAGGCAGATGCCGGCATCCAAAGCCTGGCCTGGGAGCTCTGGGATCAGGTGCAGGGGGAGACGACGGCTTTTTTGCCGGCGCTTAACCAACGCATCTACTCCGAGTGCCGCCACATCTTGCGGGAAAAGGGGGATCCTTGGCCCGCCGGCCTGACCTGGCAGCGCAAAACCGGCGCCTGCCGTGACCTGACGCTGGTGTTTATGGAGGTCTGCCGCACCGTAGGCTTGGCCGCACGCTTTGTCAGTGGCTACCAGGTCGGTTCTTCGCAGCCGGCGGGGGAGACCACAGAGCCTGTGCATCGTCATCTGCACGCCTGGGCGGAGGTGTATCTGCCAGGGGCCGGTTGGCGAGGGTTCGATCCCACCCAAGGGCTGGCCGTGGCCGATGGCCATGTGGCTTTGGCGGCCAGCGCCTACCCCAGAGATGCCGCTCCTATCTACGGCCATTGGCTGGGCAGGGGTGTTCACAGCCACATGAGCTACACTATCCAGATCCAGGCAGAATCTTCTCCCCAAGCCCAGCTCAACTGAGCTCCATCTTGCGTGGGATCCCTTGAGGGATCTGCCGTCGCATTCCCTACTTTAGATATCTTGCAGTGAAGCCCTTTCAAAACCATGGACGAGCTCAACACCCTGATCCGGGATTTGCAAGCTGCCTTTGGCGACAGCAGCACGCCGGTGCTCTCGTTATACGCCGACATCAACCCTGCCCGTCCTGAAAACGCCCGCCTTGCCTGGGTGGGACGCATCAAGAACGCTATCAAAGAGCTGCCGGAGTTCCGGGAGGGCAAGCGGGATCCTTCTCTCTACGAGCAAATCCTTGCCCTGCTGGAACAGGAGCGCCCTTCCGCCCGCACCCTAGTTCTTTTTGCCAGCCGCAACGCTGATGGCAAGCTAGTGCTGCGTCGAATCGACCTGCAGGTGGAGCTGCCCGTAGTGGATCTGGCCCACGGGCGGGTAGAAGCCCGCTGGGGTGAGCCGTACTTGACCCCTTTGATTTTCGCCTTCGATGAATATGAGCGGGCCGGGGTGTTGCACCTGTCCGGGGCCAGGTGGCACTTCTACGAGCTCTTTTTGGGAGAACTGCGGGAGGACACGGAAGTCTTTGCCAACATCAGCGCCGACGAGTGGCGAGAACTCCAGGAGCTGGCCGGCCGCATCGAGAATGTCGTTGCCGAGCGTCGCGCCCGCAGCGGCGGCACCTTCGACAAACTCTCCCCCAAGGAGCGGGAAGCGGCCAAGGTCAGCCTCTGGATGCACAAGCTTTACGTGCGCCTGGCCCACGCCCTCGACAAAGCGGTGGATCGCCTGGGCATCGAGCGCCTGG
>NZ_JANSJB010000046.1:7140-19786 GCF_047462355.1 Synechococcus sp. H55.9
TGGGCGAAGCCTGGCAGGTGTCTCACTTTGAGGGCTACCTCAACCGCGGCTTGCGCAACCGCATCGTCGCGCGGGTGGGGCATCCGACCAATTTCCACGCCCCCACACCGCAAGACATCCTCGAGCGGGTGCTGCCCGTCCTGGAGGCCGCCGAGCGCCGAGGGGAACTGGCCTTGTTGGAGCGGATTCGGGAGCAGCCCGGCGCTTGGGGCGTGGACGCGGTGCTGGACGCTCTCCAACTGGGTCGGGTGGAAATTCTCGTCCTGCCCTGGAGGTTGGAGACTACCATCTGGCGCTGCCCAGACGGCTCGGTGGGGGGAACCCAGGAGATGGCCCGGCTCCTCTGCCCAGAGCCGCAACCGGTGGCGCTGCGGGATCAGGTCTGGGTGCTGGCCCGCGATTTTGGCGCCAAGCTGGAGTTTGTCCGTGGCGAGGCCGAAGACCGCTTGCTCCACGAATTCCAAGGAGCAGCCGCGCTGTTGCGCTGGTAGAGGCCGCGACCCAATAAGGCCGGATCCCAAGGCGAAAAATTGGGCTAGCATAGCCTAGCCAAGATCTTGAAAGTTTGCCGAGGGATCCCGTTGACCCAGTCTATTGATCTTCCCACCAGCGTTGACACCTTTTTGCAGGAGCTGGCCGCGATTCAGCAAGTTGGGCCGAAACGAGTGGCAATCCTGGGCAGTCGTCACGTGCCCATCACCCACCAGTACCTCATCGAGACCCTCAGCTATGCTTTGGCCCTCACCGGCAACCAGATCCTCACCTCTGGGGCCATTGGCACCAACCTGGCCGTGATTCGGGGGGCGATGCGGGCGGACATGAAATCGCTGACGGTGATCTTGCCGCAAAGCCTGGAGCGACAGCCGGCAGAGTCGCGGGCCAGCCTGGAGCAGGTGCTGCATTTGGTAGAGCACCCCGAAAATGACCACCTTCCCCTGGCAGAAGCCAGCCGCCTGTGCAATCTGGAGATCATCAGCAAGTGTCAGCAGTTGATCTGCTTTGTCTTTCACGACAGCGTCACGCTCCTGGATGCCTGTAAGCACGCCGAGGAGCAACACAAGTTGGTAACTCTCTTCTATTTCGATTGATGGGGCTCCTCGCTGGGTTGAGCTGGCGGCAAGGGAAAGTGTTCTTGTAGCCAGGCTTCGGCTTCTGCCGGGGTGGTGAGTTCGCCGTTGAGGGTGAGACAACGCAGTTGCTCCAAGATCGCCTGGAAAGAGCGACCTGGCCTATAGCCCAGACGACGCAGGTCATGGCCGTTGAGGAGCGGCTTGACCCAGTGCCACTCCTGCAAGTAGCGCCAGATCAGTCGCCGGGCCGGTTTGTCGGCAAGGCTGGCCAACAAAATCACCGCCGGGATCCGCAGCCCCTGCAGCCGTTGCACCACCTGGGCAGGAGACAGGGATCCAGAATTCAGTTGGGCCAGCAGGGTTTGGTAGTGGGGGAACTGGCTGAGGCGTTCGACGCCCGCTTGGGTGAGGTGGAGCTGGTTGGCTACCTGGGGCGCTTGGGGCAGTGTGAGGAGGAGAGCCTCGAGGCGCAGTTGCCAGATCTCCTGGGAGCCCAGCTCGGGATAGCGGCGGCGAAAGTGATGGGCCCAGCGGCCCACCCGCTGCAACCGCCGACACAGGGAGGGATCCCACTCCAGGTCGGGGTGAATACAGCGCAAGGCTCCCCATTCCGCCAGCCGCTCAAAAGCCTGCGGCCAATCGCGGGATTGGAAAATGTAGGCCAGCTCTTGCTTGAGGCGATCCCCGCCGACAGCATCGTGCAGGCCACTGGCCACGGCAGCGCGGATCCATTTTTCTGTGGTCGAGTCCAAGCTAAAGCCCAGGCGCACCGCAAAGCGCACTGCTCGATAGATGCGGGTGGGATCCTCGATGAAGCTGTTGGGGTGCAGGGCGCGGATGATCCCCTGCTGCAGATCCGCTTGTCCGCCGAAAAAATCCAGCACCTGTCCCCGCTGGGGGCCGTTGAGGCGCAGGGCCAGGGCGTTGATGGAAAAATCCCGCCGGTAGAGATCTTGTTGGATGGATCCCATGGCCACTTCGGGGGGCGAGGCCGGGTAGGGGTAAAACTCGGTGCGGGCACTGGCGATATCCACACAAAAGCCACCTGGCCAGATCAAAGCCGCCGTTTGGAATTTGCCGTGGATCTCCAGCCGCGCTTCCGGGAAGTGCTGTTTGAGCGCTTGTCCCAAAATCAAGCCCCAGCCTGGGGGATCTGTCCCGGCGATAGCCAAGGGGTAAGGCCCATCCACCACCAAGTCCAGATCCAGCCGCTCCAGGTTGGGTGAGGGCGGGCGCCCCCACCGGTGCAGCAACAGATCTCGTACCGTTCCCCCGACCAGATACACCCTCAGGCCCTTTTCATCGGCGATGCGGGCGGCCTGCTCCAGCAACTGTCGATGCCGTTCCGACAGAGCCGCGAAGGTGAGATCCAGAGGGCAGGAAAGGGCAGGGGAAGCCAACTGCGGCGAGAGGGCCGGCAGCTCGTGTAGATGCCGCAACACGTCGGTGCGGGTCACGATGCCCACCAACTGGCCATCCTGGAGCACGGGCAGGCGGCCAATATCCCACTGCACCATCAACCGCTGGATCTCCGCCAGCGGCGTGTCGGGGGAGAGCGTCTTGACGTCGGTGGTCATGTAGCCCTTGACAGGGGCATGGCCAAACCCGTGGTGCAGGGCGATATCGATATCCCGCCGCGAGATCACCCCCACCAAGCGGCCTTGGGCATCCACCACCACCAGGCCAGAATGGCCATAGCGCAACAGCACCCGCTGCGCCTCGTCGATGGTGATCTCCGGTCGGATGGTGCGCACCGGGGCCGACATCAAGTCTTTGGCCGTCACCGGGGGTGGGATCCGCGCTTTGACCGCCTGGCTGAGGGCCGCCAGGACTTGGGCCGGGTCGGGCAAAGGCTGGTCGGGGCTGGCTTTCAGCGTGGCCGCCGCTGCACAGTCGTGGCCGCCGCCACCGTAGAGGGCCATCACCTGGCTCAGGCGGGCAAACTCCTGCCGTGCCCGCCCGATCAGGCTCAGCCGCTCCCCCTGCCGCGCCACCAAGAGCAGCACGTCCACCCCCGTCAGATCCATCAGCCGCATCACCAAGCCGGCCAAGCCGGGCACAAACTCCGGCAGCTCCAGCAGCCACGTTCCCAGGCGATACTCCCCCACCTGCTCTACCTGCATCTGGGCCAGCCCCTGGCTGAGCAGTTCGCGCATCTGGGGGGTGAGGCCATCCCCCAAAAAGCGCCGCAACAAGACCAGGTTTACCCCCTGCTGCAACAGCCAGCTCAGGGCGGCAGCATCGCGGGCGGTGGTTTCCGGGAAAGTCAGGGATCCGGTGTCCATGTGGATGCCCAAGGCCAGCGCCAGCCGCTCAAAAGGGCTGAGGGGGATCCCGGCAGCCTGCAGCCGCTCCACCAGCAATGTACAGGTGGATCCCACAGCCTCGATATGGCAGGTAACCTGCTGCTGCGGCCAAAAGCAATCTGGCGGGGTTTCCGGATCCCGGAGGTGGTGGTCGAAAATCTCAATCTGCGCGCCGGGGACATTCACCCAAGCGGCGGCCTTGCCCAGGCGATCCGGATCGTGGCAATCCACCACAATCCACCGCTGCACCTGGCGGGGATCCACCGAACGCAGCTCGATGAGGGGAAATTCATCCCGGTACAGGGCCAAAAACTCCTGTACCCCCGGCAGGGATCCCCCGGTCAAGGCAATGCGGGCTCCCGGGTACAGGCGCGCTGCCCCCACCGCTGCCCCCAAGGTGTCGAAGTCCGCCGCTTGATGGCACAGGATTAGATCCATGGACAGCTATGCCCGCCGCCTTCTTCCTTCCATCCTGGCCCAACCTGGGATCCCGGCCACAGGGAGAGAACTGCCGCTTGACTGCTGTGGGCCAAAAATGAATTGGCAGGGGTGCTTCAAGGACAAAGCCTTAAAGAGTGGTCAGTTCCTTTTCTTTTTCTGCCAGCAGCTCATCGATTTTCTTGATGTAGCGGTCGGTCAGTTTCTGGATATCCTCTTGCAAGCTTTTGGATTCATCTTCCGACAGCTCGCCGTTTTTCTCCCGCTTGCGCACCGAGTCGATGCCATCCCGCCGGATGTTGCGGATCGAGACCCGACCCTCTTCGGCCAGTTTGGCCACCTGTTTGCTCAGCTCTTTGCGGCGTTCTTCCGTCAGAGGGGGAATGTTGAGGCGCACCACCTTACCGTCGTTGCTGGGGGTTAAGCCCAGGTCAGAGGCGACAATAGCCCGCTCAATGGCCGCCAAGGTCGAGGGATCAAAGGGCTGGATCAAGAGAGTGCTGGAGTCTGGCGTGGTAAGGCTGGCCAAGGCCTTCAGGGGAGTGGGCACGCCGTAGTACTCCACCTGCACGCGATCCAGCAGGCTGGCATTGGCCCGCCCGGTGCGTACCGTATTAAAGGAGCGCTGTGTGGCTTGCACAGCTTTGTTCATCAACTCCTCAATCTCAGCTAGCTCCACGGCGTTTTCCTCGCTTTCAAAACAGTTTCCAGGCTTTGGCAGCCAACTCGACACCTCTACGGTCAGCCTGACCTCAATTTTACTGCTTCGTTGGGATCCGCAAGGGATCCAGATAGCGACAGCACGGCCAGATAGATCCAGTTTGCCCTAGTGCCGGCTCTTGGCTTCCCAGCAGTTGATGAGGTGAACCTCAGCCAAGCGGGATCCTTCCTACGCAAGAGATGGATCTAGAGATGGACCTATATTGCTAACGCTGGAAGAAGCTGCGACTGGATTGCTGTGGGCGGTCACACGTAAACTACATTGTTGTCCGGCTTCTCGCATTCCTCCCGACGCAAGGACTCCGTCCCGCTTCGCGACCAGCTACGCCAGAGCGCGGGGCTTCTGCGGTTTCTAGCTGAATGGGTTGCTTCAACTGCTCGCTCAACGCTGCCGGGAACTGGCTCTAGGCTCAAGCTATCTGTAGACTTGCCAGGCTAACGGAAATGCTCTTTTCTCCTCGGCAAATCTTGCCCTCATTCTTCTACCCACCCCTGCATTGGGGCCTCAAGATCCTCTTTCCCGAGGGCCTGTGGGAGCTGCCGGCAGATCCCCATGCTCGGCGGGTGGCCCTCACGTTTGACGATGGCCCTCACCCCGAGTACACCCCGGCTCTGTTGCGGGTTTTGCTGGATTTTCAGGTGCCGGCCACGTTTTTTGTCCTGGGAGAACGGGTGCAGCGCTGGCCCCACCTAGCCCGTCAGATCCGCCAGCAAGGTCACCGCATTGGCCTGCACGGCTGGCAGCATCGCTCTTTTACCCAGCTTGCCCCCGACGAACTGCGGCAGAGCCTGAAGCGCAGCCAAGCTGCCCTGGTGGCTGCCTGTGGCGGGATCCCCGGCGATTATCGGGCTGTGCGCCCGCCCAATGGCTTGTTTTGGCCGCAGACGCTTGTGGATTTGCGCCGTTGGGGCTTTTGTCCGGTGATGTGGAGCGTGGTACCCGAGGATTGGCTGACTCCACCGGTAGCGGTGGTGGTGGAGCGGGTGCTGGCCCAGGTACAGCCTGGCTCCTTGATCGTGCTGCACGATGGCGTTCAGGGGGGATCCCAAGTGGCTGAGGTGGCGCGGCAGTTGATCCCGGCTTTGAAGGAGCGGGGGTTTGAATTTGTCCACTTGCCGGATCCCTAGAAGATCTGTCAGTTGCGGAGAAAGTTAAATACAGTAGAGGCAAGAGCAAACAGGAGGGTCAGGTCATGGGTGCACGCAAGATCATCTACGGCATTTTCGGGCAACGGGCCGGCAGCGTCATCGTCGGAACTTGGAACTGGCTGTGGGGGCTCCCCGTGGACAAAGGGGGCACAGGGGCAGTGATGGTGGCGGAAGAATCCCTGCGCACCATGCAGGAAACGGTTCAGCGTCTCACCGAAGCCGTTGCCACCCAAGTGGCTGCCTATCAGCGGGCCGAGCAGAAGTACATGCAAAAGGTGCGGGAGTACCAGGCTCTGGAGAACAAAGCTCGCCTGGCCGCCCAACGGGGCGATCAAGAGGCGGCCCGCTTGGCCATGTCCCAAGCGCTGCAAATTGAGGCCATTCTCGGCCCCCTCAAAGAGAATGTGGAAACTGCCGAGCGCTATGTCAACGCGGCCAAGCAGAAGCTGGCCCGCGAAAAGGAGCGACTGGCCGCCTACAAGAGCGAGCTGAGCAACCTCAAAGACATCAACGAGGTGAACCAAGCTCTCGAGCAGATGACCCGTGTCAACAATTCCTACAACATCGACTCAGCCAAGTCGCAATTTGAGGCAGCCAAAAACGCTGTCCAGGCTCGCCAGCTCAAGGCCCGCGCCCTGAGCGAGCTTTCGGAAGATCGCAGCGAGCAAATTGCCGCTCAACTGGACGAGATGGCCATGGACGATGAGATCTCTCGCCGCTTGGCGATGCTGACGGGCCAGGGGGGCGCGCCGGCCAACCTGCCGCTGCCAGATTTGGACTTCGAGAAGCGGCTCCCTCAATAGCGGCAGCAGCTTCCCATTCTGGGGATCCCCTGTTTCCGGGTTCCTCGGCAACTGGGCCGAACATCTCCGTCTGAGCCCATGCGGTAGCCGTGCTGTACAAGGGGGAGCCTTGCCATTGAGGGTCAACGGGCTAGCGCTGATGCGCTCGTACTAGGATGATAAGGATAGGTAACCCATCTGAGGGGAGGATCCCAGCGATGTCAGCAGCACAGGGCGGGCATTCTGCCCGATTGGTTCTACGGCTGTCCAGAGCGTTATTGCTGCTCTGTGTCTGCCTCAGCCTTTTGACCAGTGCCTGCTCTGCAGGCTCCAACCTGCGGGCCTACAGGGATCCCAGCGGGGCCTTTGCCTTTGCCTATCCCAACGGTATGGTGGCGCTCAAGCTCGGGCCGGGGAAAGGGCCGACGGTGCTGCTGCGCGACCTGGTGTACGAGACGGAGAATGTCAGCTTGATGATCGCCCCCTTTGATAAGGGAGAGACGATCGCCGACCTGGGTGGCCCGGACGAGGTGGGGCAGTTGGTGGCAGAGAAGATCATCGCTCCTGAGGGATCCGGTCG
This sequence comes from Synechococcus sp. H55.9, assembly GCF_047462355.1. Lineage (NCBI taxonomy): Bacteria > Bacillati > Cyanobacteriota > Cyanophyceae > Synechococcales > Synechococcaceae > Synechococcus > Synechococcus sp. H55.9. Next base: position 14,186 of record NZ_JANSJB010000046.1, read on the forward strand.
CTCCGCCAAGCTGTTGGCTGCCGAAGCCTTTGAGCGGCAAGGTCAGCCCTACTACCTGTTTGAATACCAAACCGACATGGGATCCCAGCTTCGCCATGAAGTGGTGACGGTAACCGTGCGCCACCATCGCCTTTATACTCTGACGGCCTCCACCCAAGAATCCCGCTGGCCGCAGGTGCAAGCCGCTTTTAGGAATGTGGGCCGTTCTCTAAATGTTTCCTGAAGCTTTTTCTTGAGGATTTTCTCATGAAGGGGACGGGGCGGACTTGGGCAAGTTAAAGCTGGGCCTTCCAGATGGAGTTGCCTGCCGATCCCAGCCGGGAATCCGGTGCTAAAACGGTGGTGTTTTTTATAGAGGGGATCCCGCCTCTCTCCAGCCGCTTCCATGACTGTTTACGTGGTTCAGATCAGCGACCTGCATCTGTTTGCCAAGCCACACCAGCGGCTGCTGGGGGTGGACACAGAGACCTCTTTTCTGCAGGTGCAAAAGGCCATTGCCGCCTTGGATCCCTTGCCGGATGTGCTGCTGCTCACCGGGGATCTCGCCCAAGATGGCAGCGCCGCCGCCTACGCCCGTTTGCGAGAGCATCTGCAAGCTCTTCCCATCGACACCTATTGGCTGGCGGGGAACCACGATCGCCTTCATAACATGAACTCAGAGCTCCGCGCCGAGCGGGTACACGGGGAGAAAAGCTTCAGTCGAGAGAACTGGAGCTTGATTCTATTGAACTCTCTAGTGCCGGGCAAAGACAGCGGCTACCTGACGGAGCGCACTTTGCTGTGGCTGAAACAAGAATTGCAGCGGAGCAAAGCCGCCCAACACCATGTTTTGCTGGCCTTGCACCATCCTCCTTTTTCGGTGGATTCTCCCTGGCTGGACCAAAGTGCCCTGCAGCAGCCGGAGCGGCTGTTTGGGGTTTTGGACGAGTTCGACCACATTCGCCTGGTGCTCTTCGGCCACATCCACCAAGACCTGCACCGCCGCCGGCAGGGGGTCGATTACTTGGCCTGTCCTTCCACCTGCGTGCAATTTCGCCCCAAGAGCCCTCGGTTTGGCCTGGACGTGATCCCCCCGGCTTTGAGGCAGATATGGCTGGAGCAGGACGGCAGCTTCAAAACCCAGGTGCAGCGGGTGGAAGCCGCTCTGCAAACTCCTAACTTGGCCTTGAAAGGATACTAATTCCCTTCCTCTGGGATCGCGGTGGGCGCCAGTCCGACCGCTTGTCCCAAACAGAAACTGGCTGCCAACAGGGCCAGCCATCCCGGCAGCACCGACAGGAGGGCCACCACGGCCATCGAGGTGTGGTTCCCCCCCTGCAAGAGGCTGTAGAGCAACATCGGCAGGGTGAGCACCCGCCCACCGCCGACGAAAAAGGTGAGCAAAAATTCGTTCCAAGAGATCAAAAAGGCAAAGGCTGCCCCAATAGCTGCTCCAGGGGCCACGAGGGGCAACGTTACCTGCCACCACACCTGCCAGGGATCCGCCCCCAAACAGCGGGCCTGGGCCTCGTAGCTGCGGTCGAAGCGGGCAAACACACTGCCCATCACCAAAGCCATGTAGGGGATGGTCGGGATCAGATGCACCAAAACCACCCCCAACAGGGTGCCTTCCAGGCGCAGGCGGATCAGCACCCCTTGGATCCCCATCAGCACAGCCAGAGGAGAGGTGATGACCGGTAACAGCAAGAGCAGGCGCAGCCAAGCAGGCAGCGGGCGGGTGCCCAAAACTCGTCCCGCCGGGATCCCCACCCCTAGGGCCAGCAGAGTGGTGAGCAGGGCAATTTGTAAGCTCTGGCCAAAGGCTGCCCTGAGCTGAGATCCCCGCTCTAGGAACTCCTGCCAGCCGGCTAGGCTCCACGCCTGCGGCAGGGCATCGGGGAAAAACCAGGCCCGCGTAAAAGCCCAGAGGCCCAGCACTCCAAAGGGCAAGGCCCAAAGGAAGGTCACCCCAACCACCCCCAAGCGGAGCAGGGATCCCTCCATCCATCCAGAGAGGCTGCAGGCGCGGCGTCCTTTCACGGCTTTCTCCCCGGCGGCTGCAAGAAGGCTCCCCTGGCCGCAAACAGCCCCGCCATCAGGCTGACCACCGCGGCCGAGATGGCCAGCAGGATCACCCCCAACGCCACCGCCTGCTGCCGCTGCTCCAAATTGATATGGGTAAAACGCTGGTAGATCAGCACCGGCAAGGTGCGGGGGTAGGTGGGCCCCAAAAGCAGCGGGATCTCAAAAGCGCTGAAGACAAAACCAAAGATGAGGATCCCGGTGGCCAGCAGCCCCGGCCTGAGCAAGGGCAGCGTTACCTGCCAAAACGCTTGCTCGGCAGAGGCCCCCAACAGGCGCGCCTGCTGCTCCAGCTCGGATCCCATTCCCCGTAGCAGCGTCAGCGCCACCAGAGCGGCAAACGGGATCTCCTTCCAGAGCCAGTAGAGCAACACCCCCACGTAGCCGCGGTCGTTCACCCAGAGCGGGAAATCCTGATCCGAGGCAATCCACCCCAGTTGGAAGGCCAGCCGCGCCAGCCAACCGCTGGGAGCCAACAACAGCCACATTCCCGCCGCCCCCACCAAATGGGGAACCGGCAACGTCAACTGGGCCAGCCAGATGGCCCACCCCCCTAGCCCCCGCAACAACAGCGCCGATCCCAACCCCAAAACCAGCGCCAACCCGGTCGCCAGCAACGCAAGCCCCAGACTCAGCAGCAGGGATCCCCACACCTCGGCATCTCCCAGGAGCTCCCCGTATCCCTGCAGGCTCAACCCCGTCCTCCCCAAGCCGTAGAGGCCGACACTCTGGGCCAGGGCCAGCAGCAGCCCACCGCCGTAGATCAGACCTACCAGGCTCAGAGCCGGCAGCAGCGGCCCGTACTGCCCCAGCCAGCAGCTCACCTTCCTGAGCTCCCCCCATCCATCTAAGCTATTCATACAGCCATTGATCAGCCATTCGGGAACGCTGCCTCAAAGGACGCGGACTGCCTCTTGCACTCCATGGAAAGAACTCTAGACCAGATTAACCAACGCATTGCCAAAGGCCAGGCGCGGGTGTGGACGGCCCTAGAGGCCAAAGCCAAGCTGGCCACCCTGGGCATTGAGCAGGCTTTTGAGCAGGTGGATGTGGTAACCACGGGCACCTTTGAGCCAATGGAGTCGTCAGGGGCAATCCTCAACCTGGGCCATACGGATCCGCCCATTAAGATTCGCCAAGCCTGGTTGAACGGGGTGCCCGCCTATGCCGGGTTTGGCGCCGTGGATCTCTACATCGGGGCGGCCCAGCCCAGTGAGCAAGCCGAGCACCCCTATGGGGGCGGCCATGTTATCGCCGATCTGGTGGCCGGCAAGCGGGTGCACCTGCGGGCTGTTGGCCAGGTAACCGATTGCTATCCCCGCGCCGACTACGAGTCCACCCTGACACGGGATCAGCTTAACCAGTTCTACTTGTTCAACCCCCGCAACGCCTACCAAAACTTCATTGTCGGCGTCAACGGCGGGGATCGGCCCTTGTACACCTATTTGGGCCTGCTGGAGCCGCACCTGGGCAATGCCGTCTATTCCAACCCAGGCGAGCTCTCCCCCCTCCTCAACGACCCCCTCCTGCGCCGGGTGGGGATCGGCAGCCGCATCTTTCTGGGGGGCGGCAGCGGCTACATCGCCTGGGAAGGCACCCAACACTTCCCGCGGCAAAAGCGGCTGCCCAACCATACCCCCATCGGCCCGGCGGCCACCTTGGCCCTCATTGGCGACGCCAAACAGATGCAAGCGGAATGGGTGCGAGGCTGCTACTTCCGCAACTACGGCCCCAGCCTGATGTTGGGGGTCGGGATCCCCATCCCCATCCTCTCCCCTGCCGATCTGGAGCCCATTGCTGTCCGGGATGAGGAACTGGTGGCGCCGGTGATCGACTTTTCCATTCCCCGGCGGGTGCGGCCCACCTTTGGCCTGGTGAGCTATGCCCAGCTCAAATCCGGCTACATTGTCCTCAACGGCCGCAAGGTGCGCACTGCTCCTCTGGCCAGCCTGCGCCGCTCAATGCAAGTTGCCGAGATCCTCAAACAGTGGATTGTCAGCGGCCAGTTTACTCTCACCCAGCCGGTTGCCCCTCTGCCCCTGGATCGGGAGTTTCTCGCCCAAAACCCTCATCCATAAAGGGATCCCCATCGCCAAAACCGGCCATCGGATCCCTGGTAAGGGGTTGTCTTCCAGGCAGTTGCCGCTACCATTACGCCTTAGGTGTTGCCGGTAAAGGCTCCCTGGGGGAAGGGGGCCGGTATCCGCAAGGGGGAAAGACATGTTCCGGCGTATTGCTTTTGGCTCGGCGGTGTTGGGATGGCTCCTGGCCCTGCCCGCCTTTCCCGGCCACGGGTTGGGGGAGCGGCGGGTCGTGCCCGACACCCTCTTCTACTTCGACAACCACTATTTCGATCGCTACCCCGAGGCAGTGGTGGTGGGCGTAGTCAATGGTGACACGCTGGTGGTGCAGATCGAAGGGGAACAGAAACTGCGCCTGATCCGCTTGGCCGGGATCCAGGGCCTCAGCCCGGAGGAGGATCCCTTTTACCAGCAGGCGATTGAGCTGATGCGGGAGCGTATCCTGCGCCGCACCGTCAAGCTGGAAGGGGACAAGCTGCTGCGCAACGTCGATGCCACCGGCTTGGTGGAGGCCTACGTCTGGCTGGAGGGCCAGCAGATGAACGCCATGCTGGTGCGCAACGGCCTGGCCCGCATCATCCCCTACAGCCACAACATTAAATACGACAGCTACTTCGGTGGCCTGCAAAAAAGAGCCCGCCAAGAGCGACTCGGCATCTGGAGCCGTCTCTAACGCCTTGGATAGCTCTAGACTGGGTTTACTGGGCACTCTTAGATACGTCTGCCTGCTTTGAGGGTTAAATCCACTCCAGCTTCCCGGGATCCCAACCGCTGGCTGAGGCATCTGCCTTTGGTGACCGGCCTTTTGGGCAGCGCCCTCTTGGTTATTAACCGACTGGCTTTTACGCCGGAACTGTTCGCCAGCCAGTCCCGCTCTGATGCCTTGGGGATCCTCCTCAGCGCCATTTTGATCCTGACCGGCCTGCTGTGGCAGCAGATCCAGCCCCGTCCCCCCCAGGCATCCCCCCTGCAGGGGAGTTCAGGCTGCGATTGGCACCCCGACCTTTCCGAGAGCGAAAAACTGGAGCTGGCCTGGGCCTCCCACACCCTCCTTAGCACCACTGCTGCCCGCACGGTAGTGATCTGGGTGGAGGGGCGCACCCTACTGCAGCGGGGGATCCTGGCCAGCCCCGGCCAGTTGCCCTCCATCCGGCCCCAGAGCATCTTGCAGCGGGTGTTGCAGACCGGGCGGCCCGTCTATCTGGTGGATTTGAAACTGTTCCCGGCCCGCGCCGAGTTCGAGGGCCTGCTGCCCCCCGGATCCCAGGCGGTTCTCTGCCAGCCCATCGGCCAGAAGGGATGCCTCATCTTGGGCAGCGACACCCCCCGCAGTTTCAGCCGCCAGGAGCAGGCCTGGATTGCCGCCATCGCCGACAAACTAGAAACCCTACTCGCCTAGCTCCCCTCTCCCAAAGGGAGAGGGGCTGGGGGTGAGGGCGCCTTTGGGTGAGGGGCTGGG
>NZ_JANSJB010000047.1:0-1501 GCF_047462355.1 Synechococcus sp. H55.9
AGGAGAAGGGGTGTATGTGGCTACCGGCGAGGGATCCCTTCTCATCCGGCGGGCCCAACTGCCCGGCAGAAAAGAACAGTCGGCCTGGGACTTGGTCAACGGCGGCCAGCTCAGGGTGGGCATGCGCTTTGAGGCGCTGCCGGATCCCTAGCCCCCCTCTCCCCCTGGGAGAGGGGCCGGGGGTGAGGGAATGCTCCCCCTGGGAGAGGGGCCGGGGGTGAGGGAATGCTCCCCCTGGGAGAGGGGCCGGGGGTGGTCGCGTGAGCGGCGCGGAGCGCTTGGGCTGGCTACCCTGGGAGAGGGGCTGGGGAGCTACTCTGGCTGGGGAAACTCCTCCCACAGGCGGGTGTGTTGGCGCAGGCTGAGGAACTGCCCGCCGCCGAGGATGAGGTGATCCAAAACCGGGATCTGCAGCAGTTGCCCCGCCTGCAAGAGTTGCTGCGTCAGGGCAAGATCCTCCGGGCTGGGATCCAAACTGCCGGAGGGGTGGTTGTGGGCCACCAGGATGCGGCTGGCTCCTTGCTTGATGGCGCTGCGGAAGGTTTCCCGCGGGTGAGTGAGAGTTTCCGTGGCGGTTCCCCGGGTTACAATCTGCTGGCCGATAAGGCGGTGTTTGATGTCCAGGTGCAGGACGGCAAAGTGCTCTTGGGTCTCCCACATCAGGTCGCCGCTTAGGGCCATGGCCGCCTGTTCTGGCGATTCAATCACCGTCCGCTCGGGTAGTCGGGCCAAAAACACCCGCCGCCCCAGCTCGATGGCCGCCAACACTGTTGCTGCTTTGGCTGGGCCGATGCCCTCAATTTGCAGCAGCTCCCCGGCTTCCAGCTGGCGCAGTTGGGCCAAGGGATCCCCCTGGGCTTCCAATTTTTTCAAGAGCAACTGGGCCAGGCCAACGGCCGAGAGCTTACCTGCCCCCTGGCCGGTGTTGAGCAAAATGGCCAGCAGCTCCGCGTGGGAGAGGTTTCTTGCCCCTTGGTTAAGCAGCCGCTCGCGCGGGCGATCCTGAAGGGGAAGGTCGCTGATACGCAACACGTACTGGCTCATCTTGCGGCTAGGGGAGAGAAGAGGTTTTTTTCAACAGCCAAAAGGGGCTGCGGCGCTCTACGACCTGCCAAGTTGCTGCTAGCTCAGCTACAAAGGGATCCCAGGTCACCAGATAGTCGGGCACCTGCCAGGCGGCCAGCTCCTCCGGGTTGGCGGCATAGGGCACCCGCAGCGGGCCATAAAAATAGGGTACAAACGACCGCAGCCCATAAAGGCCAACCCTTCCCGAAAGAGCCGGTTCTGGGCCGGCAAACTGGCGGAAAAAGTAGATGGATCCCCCCTGAGTATGCTGCAACACCCTTGGGAAAACCCAGCTCCAGGCCAACTGGGCGCTTAGTCCTGTGGCCAAGAGCAAGATGGCCCATCCTCGAACATTGTGCCGAGCTCTAATCCAGGCCAGTCCCCCCAACGCCAGGAGCACAGCAGGGCCATAGGTGAAGGAGGGCCACTCCACCTC
>NZ_JANSJB010000047.1:1601-19672 GCF_047462355.1 Synechococcus sp. H55.9
TAAAGCAGCGAGGTGTAGTGGATCAACTTGGTTTGCACTAAGAGCGAAAACAGAGCCAGCACCACCCCGAAGGCCACCAACAGCAGGCGTTCTGCCCGCTGAGTTAAATCCGCCCCTGCCGGGTTACTGTGCCTATGGAGGCTGGCCAAGATCTCGGCCAAGGCCGGAGCCGCCCAGGGAAAACACCCTAGAGCAAAGGCCAGCAGATGAAAATAGACTGGGCCGGGGTGGCCGCTGGGGGTACTCACCAAACCCCACTGGTAGTGCCAAAACGCCGCCAGCCACTGCAGCCCCCGCGCCGCTGCTTCCAGCGCCAGCCAGGCCAGAGGAATAGCCCCCGCCAAGCCGAGGAAGGCCACCATCTCCCCCCACCGCCTTGGCGGATCCCGCTGCCAGAGCTTGTAGAGGGCCCAGATGCCCAGCGGCAACACCAGCCCCACCGGCCCCTTGGCCAACACCGCCAGGCCCAAGGCCAGCGCGCCCAGAGCGCTCCACCCCTGCCCGGAGCGGCCGGCCCGGCAGGCCTCGTCAGCAGCCCAAAGGGATCCCAGCCCCACGCCCATGCCCAAATTCAGCAGCGGGTCGATGAGGCCGGTTTTGTAGAAAAACAAAGGCAGGTAGCCCGTCAGGAGCAGGACCCCCCAGAGGCAGCCAAACCCCACCCCGCGCAGCCGCGCTCCCCACGCCACCAAGAGGGCCACCGTGATGCCGCCGGCAAACGCATTGGGCAGCCGCGCCGCCCCTTCGTTGATCCCCAGGGCCGCCATCGCCAGGGCCTGCAGCCAGAAAAACAGGGGCGGCTTCTCGTAGAAGGGCTCGCCGTTGATCTGCAAAGCCAGGGGATCGCCGCTGGCCAGCATCTGCCGCGCCAAGCTGGCGTAAATGAGCTCGTCCCAGTCAAATAGGTAAGGGATCCCCTGGCCCGCCCCCAGCCACAGGAGGGCCAAAAGCCCCATTCCTAGGGATCCCTGGAGGCCGCCAAGAAGCTTAGCCATGGAAGGCTTGCAGGGGCACCACCCGGCCCACACTGGCGGGCGAGCGCAAAAGGCGCAGTAGGTGAGCGGCTAAGGTGGATCCCTCGATCTCGGCGGGAATCTCCACCCCACACCAACGGCTGGAGCTCTCCTGCAGGGCCGCCACCCAATCGGGCGCCAGGGATCCCCGCGCCACCCCAATCAGTTGCGGCAGCGGCTCCTGGCGATAGAGCCCGATCCAACGCACGCCCAGCCGAAACGGCCCAGGCCGAAAACGGGGGTTGGGGCTGCCGTCGGCTTCAAACTTGCTCAGCATCAGTTGCAGCGAATGGATCTGGCGGGTATTCAAGGGGGGAGCGGCAACCCGGCGGGCGCGAAAGGTGGGCACCATCTCGGCAAAAGGAACTTGAACAGTCTGCTCCTCCCCTGGGGTGGTGTCGAAAGCATAGCTGTAGGCCGGGCTGTCCCAGCCCCCTTGATCCCGCAGCAGAACCTTGTAGCGCTGTCCATCGCCCCGTAGCCGCAGCTCCAGGCCGGCAAACCCTGAGGCATCCAAGGGCGGCTGCCAATTGCGCGTGCGGGTGGAAACAAAGCCGCCGAAGTTGGCCGTGGAAACCTGGCCCGTAAACAGCAGCTCGCCCTCTCCCCAGAGCAGTTGGCTTTGGCTCACCCCGCCCATCACCACATCGTCCAGGATGCCCCAGAACTGGTTCAACTGGGGATCGGGCCGGCGGAAGTCAAAGAGCATCTGTTCCGTCTGTCCACTGCGGCGTAGCCGCTCCAGGTGAGCCTTGGCCGTCTCTGGCGCTCCCAGCCCTAAGATCACCCTGGCCGTCAGCCAGTCCTGGCTCTGCCCCACCGCTGCTCCCTGCCGGTGCAACGCCTCTGCCAAACCTTCGGGCAGGCCATCGCCCAAAAGAACCACCGGAAGGGAAGTGGCCGGAGTCAGGGAAGGAGGCATACAGTTAACTGCTGGGCTTTGCAACCCATTCTGAACCCAGCGCCAGAAGTCGGCAAAGGGCAACGCCTCGTAGTAGGTCAGCGTGTTCCAAAACCGCCCCAGCTCCCAAGGCATGACTTTACCTCGTCCCTTTGTCCAGATTATCCAAATTATGCAGATCTTTTGCAGAACGCAATTGGCTCACGAGCAGGGCCAATGGCCAGCCGGACTTCCAGCAGCATTCTCAGCCCGGTGAGGTTTTGCAGTGCGCAGACAGAGGGCGGGGCTTCTCGACGGATGAGCTCAAGCCACACAACAAAACTGCCTTGTGGAGTCCAAGCTATTCTGTGTCTAGTGTCGGCGGTGCTCCGCTTTAGTTGCATGATGACCGACCAAACCGGCCCAAGCATGTTTCCGAACCCCTGTTGCCACTCCGTTACTTGGCGGGAGCGCCTGTCTGGACTGGAAGAGCAATTGCGCCCCTTGGCAGAAAAGACAGCTCCCCTGCTGCTGGCAGACTCAGATCCGCTGCAGGTGTGGGCCGCCGTTTTGACCTGTCAAAAACTGGGGATCCCGCTCTTCTTGGGCAATCCCAAGTGGGGAGAACGAGAGTGGGCCCAGGCTGTGGCCGGCCTGGGAGGCGGCTGGCGCTGGCGGCAAGGCCGGCTGGAGGGGGATCCCAGCCCATTGAACCCCTCTCTGCGGGAGGCTGTACCCGGCTCCCATTGGCCGTTGATCGGGATCCCTACCGGCGGCTCCGGCGGCCAGGTGAAATGGGCAATCCACTCTTGGCGTACCCTCAGCGCCTCGGCCAAGGCCCACCAACAGCACTTCGGCGTGGACTGCGTCCATAGCTATTGCCTGCTGCCCCTGCACCACATCAGCGGCCTGATGCAGGCTGTTCGCTCCTGGCTGACCGGTGGGCAGTGGATCGTCTGGGATTGGAAACGGCAACAGCAAGCCGAGGCCTGGGATCCCCCCTTGCCGGGGAGTTTTCTATCGCTGGTACCCACTCAGTTGCAACGGCTGTTGCTCAACCCCCAGCCGGGAGTTGTGGAGAGCCTGCGCCAATTTCGCGCCATTTTGGTCGGTGGTGGCCCCACCTGGCCCAGCTTGCGGCAACAGGCCCGACAACTGCACCTGCCCCTTGCCCTCACCTACGGCATGACCGAAACGGCTTCCCAAGTCTGTACGCTTCTGCCGGAGGCTTTTTGGCAAGGAAACGACAGCCTGGGCCGGCCCCTGCCCCACGCCACGCTCCAGATCCGCAGTGAACAAGGGGATCCCTTGCCCAGCGATGCCGTGGGATTCATCCACATCCGGGCCAAGTCGCTGGCACTGGGCCATTACCCCCAGGCCGCCCTTCGCGTCAGCGGTGCGGAGCACTTTGGTTTGCGCCAATGGCATCAGCAAGGCTTCACCCCCGGCGATTGGGGCTATCTGGACTCGCAGGGCCACCTCTTTTGGTTGGGTCGCGCCGACGACCTGATCCTGACTGGCGGAGAAAAAGTGATGGCTGCCGAGGTGGAAGGAGAGGTTCGGGCCAGCGGCTGGGTGGACGATGTGTGGGTGCTGGGTCTGCCCGATGCCGAATGGGGGCAGCAGGTGGTGGCGGTGGTCGTCCCCAAAACCGGGCTCCCGGCGATCCCCCAAGAGCTGGAGATGCGCCTCAAGCAACACCTGAGCCGCCAACTGAGTCCCTTCAAGCATCCGAAGCGCTGGCTGTGGTGCACCGGGATCCCGCGCAATCTCCAGGGCAAGGTGAACCGCCAACAGCTCCGGCAGTGGGCCGCCCAGCAGTTGGGGATCTCGCCCCAGGTAAGCTAGCGGGATCCCAGACGAGCCAAGTCTCGCCGGATTTCAAAGGTCAATTCCCGGTTGTGGGGCTCCATAGCCAAAGCCTTTCTCAGGTAAGCTTCCGCCTGCTGGTGGCGACCCTCGTAGATCAAGTGGTTGCCGAAGCGCTGGTAGGCCAAAGCCAAGAGGTGGATGGCCTCGCCGGAGTTGGGAAACCGTTTCAACAGCGCCTCTGCCAGAGCCACTGCCGTGGGCAACTTACGCTCGCGCCAGGCTGCCTTGACGCGGGCAATCCCTTCTTTGAGCAATTCCGGATCGAGGTGCTCTGCCGATGAAGAGCCGGCGGTGCGGATGACCACCCGCCTCTGGCCGGCGGCAGGAGGAGATTGACGCTGGGCATCGTAGCGCCGCCGCTGCTCGGGGTCGCTCAGCACTTGGTAGGCCTGATAGATTTGCTGGAACCGCTCTCGAGATCCCTCCCCTGCCACATCGGGGTGAAACTGCCGCGCCAACCGGCGAAAGGCTTGCTTGATATCTTCGATGTCCGCTTCCGGCGATAGGTTGAGAATCGCGTAGTAGTCCATGAGCGGTGGCAGAAGGAAGGGAATTGAGAGTGGCAGAACCTGGGCCAAAAGTCAGCTCCGACCCCTGATTATGCCGATGATCATGCCATGCCAAGCCGGGCTAAACCAAGGGATCTTCTCGGCGCTCATGCGATCTCATGGAAAGTTGTTCTCCTAGCTGGGGCTTGATGCTGTAATGCCACTTTGACTGAGCACGCAGAGGTCTCTCTTCCTGTAGCTACCTCAAGGGTAGGGATCCGGTGTTAGACTTTGCCCAAGTTATTTGGAAACCCCATTCCCAATCGGTTTCTTTGACTTCTATCGATCGACTATGAGTGAAGCCCTTCATCAAGCTCTTGCAGATCAAGATCAAGAGCAATTATTATCCCATTTGCAGCAAGGGGAAGATGTGAATGCTGTCGATGCTCAAGGACTGACCTTGCTTCATAAAGCAACACTGCTTGGCAATTTGGAACTGCTGGATTTGCTCTTGGCCCATGGTGCTTCTCCCAATGCCTTGGATCCCACAGGTGTCACCCCGCTCCATTTGGCCGCCGCCAGCGGTCGGGTCAAGCTGGTGGAGCGTCTTTTGAGGGCAGGCAGCGACATCAACCTTCCAGATGGCTATGGATATACCCCTCTCCATCGGGCTGCCTTAACCGATCAGGCAGAGGTGATCGGTCTGCTCATCCAAAAAGGAGCCAATACCTCTGGCGTTCTCCATTGGGCCACGACCACCGGACGAAAAAGCATCCTGGCCCGCCTGTTATCCAAAGGAGCGCCGGTGGATGCCGCCGATGCAACCGGTCGAACTCCTCTGCACGAGGCTGCTACCCAAGGGCAACTGGGCATTGCTCGCTTTCTGCTCTTGTATGGGGCCAATGTCAATGCGCGCAACCGATTTGGGGCAACACCGATGCACTGGGCTGCTTGGGAGGGGCATGTGGCAATCCTGGAACTTTTGCTGGAAAATGGGGCCGAATTGAACCCTCGCAATGAAGATGGGCATACTCCTTTGGCCTATGCCCAAAAACGCCAACACAGCTTGGCTGTCCAATGGTTACAAGACCGAGGTGCAACCCTTTAGTATCAAGTTTGCTATTGCCGCCGACCCAAGCGCTCCGCGTCGCTGCCCTCACCCCCGGCCCCTCTCCCTGGGGGACATCCCTCACCCCCACCTCCTCTCCCTGAGGGACATCCCTCACCCCCAGCCCCTCTCCCTGAGGGAGAGGGGAGTTAGAGCGGCGCGTTCGCGACAGCGTTGCCTAGCAATAGCGATGTAGAGAAACGTTGTGTTGCTACTTGAAGTGACTATAGAGGTTGAAAGTGAGAGTAATTTCTACAGAAAAAAGGAGAGAGGCTGTTAGGTTTTCCTCCCTCCGATCTCTTCGTCGCGGTTAGCGTTAACGCCAGCTAGATTTTAACCGATTCTTCCCGCACGATTCAACTTTTTTCTCGATTTTTTCTCGAATTTCTCTTTGACTCAACACATTTTTTTAAACAGCAACACAAGGTTTAGGACAGACAGTTTGCCCCAAAAAGTTAGCCCTTCCCCTTAGCTTGCAACGGGTTTACAAAGACAACTGGCGCAGCGACTTTTGTATGTATTAGGTCTTGTCTTCCGGCCCTCAGCCGCTGTTATTGCCGCACACCGCCACCTCCGCAGCTCGACCCACTCCAGCAGAAACTATCCCCTCATTAACTAGGACTGACTCTCATTAACCCAGAAGCTCGGCTAAAGCCGAAGAAGAGAGAAAGGGATCCCTGCCAAAGGCAGGATGGCCAGTTCCGCCGGCGCGGGATCCCTGTCACATCCAAGACAAGAGAGGAAGACTGATGGATAGAACTCCACCACTCAACTGAGTAACAGCATAACTCTATTGAGACTAAATTGCAATACATAGCCGACAAAGTAGGAATAATTTGCATCAAGCCACGGGAGTCGGACAGAGGGGGCGGGGGCAATTGACAAAGATTGGCCGTTAAGTCTTCTCAGGAGGGCGGGCTTGCAGGCACAGGACAGCAACAGGTTCAAGTGTGGGGTAGTTTACTCTTGGTCCAACGGGGATCTAGCGACGATAGCCGAGTGGCCTGGAGCGAACCTGACGGCGTTTTTTGCGCCAGCGTTTCCAGTTGGAGACCATCCAATCGCTGAGGCTGTGGTTGGCCGATCCCAGCTCCAACCCCATCCCAATCCAAAACAGGATCTCGGCGTGAACTTGCAGCCATTGCCAGAGATCGCTGCGCCACACCCAAGGCTGCCACATCCACCAGCCCAACCGGGATCCCAGCCAAGCCACCGGCAGGCCAACTCCGCCGGCCCATAGGCTCAAGTACAGCACCCGCAGGGCGGTGCCCACGATGGGCCCATGCGACCAGAAGGAGCGATGCCGCATCCACTTGCGGTAGGGCAGCCAAATCCAGCGCAAGAACAGCCAGCGTTGGTACTGTCGAGAACAGGTGTCCAGATCTCCAGAAAACATCAGGCCACTGAACAGATAGGCGGATCCCACAGCCAGAGCAACGGTGGTGCTATTCCCCAACAAACCGGCGGCCAAGGTGATGCCGGGGGCCGTCCAGAGGGTGATGCGATCGTGGGTGGATCCCAGCGGCATAAGGCCAGAGCAACGGTACCCGACTGGCGCTCAGTCTACCCGCCAGCGGAGGAAAAAGCCTGACCTAGCTTCAGCTAGAAACCGCAGGAGGCCCGCCCTGTAGGGTCAGGGTCGGGAGGAATGCAGACGACGTATAGTTGCAACATGACCCAAGTCCTGACTATCTCCTGCAAGCTCAAGGTGTCTGCTTCGCAAGCCGTGAAGCTAGAGGCAACCTTGTCGGCTTTGCGGAGCGCTTAAGCCCGCTCCGTACCGCTTAGCGGTCGGAGTCGGGTAGTTTACAGGCGCCGCTGATCTTGAAAAACTCAAGCCTGCTGAGCGACAGGGATCCCTCGATTCAGGCGATCCAACACCTGCAACTGCCGGTGGAGCATTTCCACCCGCGGCAAGTGGATCCCGGCTTGTCGGGCATAGCGCAGTGGGTTGCCAAAGATTGCCTGCAGTTCCAGAGGACGTTTGCGCTCGTAGTCGATCTTCATGCTGGTGCGGTAGGGAGCCATCTTCTCGGTGTTGGTGAGCATTTCTGGGATCAGGGAATCGGGAAGCAGGCGATCACAGGCCGCCGCTCCCTGGATCACCTCCTGCATCAGCGTTTCCGCCAAAGCACGAGCCTCAGGGTCGCGGATCATCTGCTGCGTGTCGGCGTTGAACACCACCGAGAGGCCGTTGAAGGGAATGTTCCAGACCAACTTTTGCCAGCGGGCCAACATCAGATCCGGAGAGAGGGTGGTGGGGATCCCTGCCCGTTGAAAATCGGCTTGAACTTGTTGAAGACGGGGCGTGATCCCTTGGGGGGCATAGTTAGGGCCGTATTCTGCCAGCAGCACCGACCCATAGTCCAGATGATGAATGTGGCCGGGGCCAACCTTGTTGGAGCTGATGAAACACAGGCCCCCCATGACTCGTTCAGGGCCGACGCACTCGGCAACCTCCGGCTCCGCCCCCAGCCCATTTTGCAGCACGATCACCACGCCATTCTCGGCCAACACGGGCGGGAGCAACTGCGGCAGCAGGTGATTTTGGGTGGCTTTCAAAGCCACGATCACCCCTTCGCAAGGGGGCATGTCCTCTACTGCTGCGTAGGCATTCACCTGCGGCAAATGAAAATCCCCCCAGCAGGACTGCACCCACAAGCCGTTTTGGCGAACATAGTCATAGTCGCTGTGCAGCAGAAAATGCACCGCAAAGCCTGCCTGTTGCAATTTCGCCCCATAAAATCCCCCCAGGGCGCCCGTGCCCAAAACAGCGTAACGGCGGGTCTCCGGCAACCAAGACATAGCGGTGAGTTGCGGCAGATCATCCCCAAAATACCCCAAGCACCAGCTTAGGGATCGCTCTTTGCTGTTTGGTCTATCAACAACACCCGCTCTTCTGCATCGGTTTCCCGCAGATGAACCCTCACCCTTTGCTCAGGTTCCGTGGGAAGCTGGTAACCGCAGTAATCCGGTTGGATGGGGAACTGGCGGTGACCACGGTCGATCAGCACGGCCAAGCGCACCCGTTCCGGTCGCCCAAAGTGATGCAGGGCTTCCAGAGCCGCGCGGACGGTGCGACCCCGAAAGATAACATCGTCCACCAGCACCACCTCCTGGCCAGTCAGATCCCGGGGCATCTCGCTGCGATCGGGGGTGCGCAGCCCGCCGGCGCCCAGGTCGTCTCGGAAAAAGGTAATGTCCAGCTCCCCGACCTGGGGCGGGATCCCCAGTCGAGCGGCAATCCGATCCCGCAGGCGGTAGGCCAAGGGGACTCCGCGAGTGCGAATGCCGATCAGAGTGAGCTTCTGGGGGTGGGGGTGATCCCTGGCGATCGCTGCTGCCAGGCTCTCGATCAGCCCGGCCACCTGCTGCGCATCAAAGACTTCGATCGTAGACATGGATCCCGGTCGCTCCCTCACCGATCGCAGATCTGGTCTGTAGAAGGCTCTGACGCGAAGCAACCCAGTCTTTGAGTTCGCGCAAAGCGTAGTGATACCCGCCTCTGCATGTTGCAAGCCACTCCAGCAGTTGGGCTTGCTGTGTGGCATCTGGGCAGATTCGGTAGGTGTAGTGCATGGTCAATATGGGGTCGTTTTACCACAACCGGAGTGGGGTGGTAAATGCTTGCTTCGGGGGCATTGAAAGCAAGCAGCGAGACTCCATGTATCCCGGCGCTGTAGCTTGCTTCCCGCAGGGTTGCTACGCATACAGCGCGGGACTTATGTTCTCGCGCTCTTGGCAGTTAAGATCAAGGGCTAGGCCGCAGCAGAGGAGCTGTCCATGCAAGTGGAGTTTCGCGAGTGCGATCCGGGAAATCTCTGGATCTGGTTTGAGTTTGCCGAGCCGCCGGTCGAAGCTGAGCTGGAGTACCTCAACGAGGTGCTGGAATCGTGGTATGTGCTGGGCAAGTTGGGAGGATTCAACGCCGAGCGCCTGGTGGCCCAAGAGGCGGAGGTGGATCTGAGCTATTTGGAGTACCCCAGCGACTCGGATCCTCTGCCCTCTCTAATGCACAACATGGGATCCCTAGAGGAAAAGGACAACTGGGCCCGCTGCTGGTTTGATCTGGGCACTGCCGATGCCTTGGCGCTGGACGTGTTGATCAACGCCTTGCGCACCCTTAGCCTCGAGTACATCCACCTCAGCCGCGTCATTATCGGCGGGCAAAACGAGGACTGGCCGACAGCGGATCCCGAGGAGGCGGATGACTACGATTTAAACGGCTATGTGCGGGATCATGTGGGGGAAGCAGGAGAGCTGGAATAGCCTCTACTCCAGGTAGCCCAGCTCTTGCATCTGCCGTACCAAGTCTGCATCGCTTTCCACATTTACCTTGCGAGGAGCCGTGCTGGGCCGGCGCGACTCTGCCCAGTCCAGCCACTGCCTCAAGGCTTGCCGCAGGCGGGTCAGCCAAGTTTGGGGGGAAAGGGAAGGGCTACCAGGCTCAGAAGGGATCCCGGCCAAGAGCAGATCCCGCAGTTCCGCCGGATCCTGCTCCAGGTTGTAGAGGCTGGGGCGATCTCCGGTTTGGATCAGCTTGGTCACCCCTTCGTAGAGGGCTCGGCGGGTGTCGTAACAGGCGCGCGCCTGCAGCAGGCTGTCGTTGCGGTTTTCCATGGCCCGCAGGAGAAGGTGGGGCGGGAAGGCCTCGCTGAGCACCACCCCCTGCTCCGGATCCTCACCGGCCAGGGTGCGGGTCAGGCTGAGGCGGGCGATCTCGCGGCGAAGCTTGAGGCTGATACGGGGGGCGCCGTTGGCTAGAGAAAGGCTGGGGCGGAAGCCGGCAGCTTCCAAGAGAGTATGAAAGAGGCGGCGGGTGGAAACGGGGGTGGCCACGCGCTTTCCTGCCGGAAAATAGCCGGGGTAATGCAGGATCAGGGGGACGCGGATTAGCTCTTCGTAAACCACAAAAGCATGGCCGACGAAGTCGTGCTCCCCCAAGCCTTCGCCGTGATCCGCGACGATAGCCACCAGAGTGTTCTGCTCCAGGCCGGTGTGGCGCAGGGTGGCGAAGACGGATCCCAGCAGGTGATCCTGGTAGGCCACCTCGGCATCGTAGATGTCCCTGAGCACCTGCGCTTGCAGGGGAGAAAGCGGCTGCGGCAGGGGCGCCATCCAGCGGTAGGGCTGGGCGTTGTACTGGCGCAAAAAGTCGCGCGCCTCGCGGTTGGTCTTGAAGTAGGGGGCGTATTTCTGCACAAAGGGCTCCGGCGGCCAGTAGGGCAGGTGGGGCTCCATTAGGTTGACGAAGCAAAAGAAAGGCGGTGCTCCGGCAGGGCGGCGGGCTATCTGCTGCAGGTAGCGGTTCAGGTCGGCGATGGAGGCAGCCGTGTTGCCCTTAAAGTTCATCAGGCGGGTCCAGAGGGAGGCAAACCAGGGGTGCAGCGCCAACTGAAAAAGGGTGTCGGAGCGGGCAAAGGCATTTTGCACCGGGTAGGAGAGACGGCGCCAAAACTGGGTGTAGGCGGCCAGCCAGCGGTTGAGGGGAGCCGGCAGAGGGTTGCCTTCGGGAGGGCGGGTGGGTAGGGCCCCGCCGTAGTTGTAGAAGGTGTCGAAGCCGCGCCGCAGGCCGTTTTTCAGGATCCCGATCAGGGGGTTGTTGCAAAAGCCCACGGTGGTGTAGCCGCCCAGCTTCAACAGCTCCGCCAGAGTGGGTAGAGCAGGGCTCAGCTCCAGGTCTGCCTGAACGGTTTGGTGGGTGCTGGGGTATTCCCCCGTAAACAGGGAGGCGTGGGAGGGGATCGTCCACTGGGCGGGGGCGATGGCCCGCTCGAAGAGGGTGGACTCAGCGGCCAGCCGATCCAGGTTGGGGCTGGTGGGCACTTGGCGGGCCCGCTCTTCCTCTGACCAGTAGCAGGAAAGGCGATCCGCCCGCTGGGTATCCAGCACGATCAACAGAATGTTGGGGCGTTCCCCCCAGGCGGTCTCTGCCATTGCTGAACTCCTCACCACAACCCACCCAACACGGTTCTTAAACTATCTTGACATGCTCTTGTTGGCCCTTTGTCGCCGGCTCCTAGGGCAAAGTGAGCCGGGTTTGGCTGTTGCCTTGGATCCGGGCGGTGTTGGCCTGCCAATCCAGGATCCCTTGGTCACCGCTCACAGTCAGGGCTTGTCCAGGCTGGCGGTAGCGCACATTGCCCAGGGCTTGCAGTTGGGTGGAGCCGATGCGCCAGCGGATCTCTTGGGCTTCCAGCTCTTGGCCGGTCTGCAGGGATCCCGTTCCGCCAACGGGAACGGCTTTGGCTTTCACGTTGCCCAGCAGGCGCAGCTCGGTCAGGGGCAGCGGGGCCCGCAATTGCTCGCCGCTGAGGCGCACCCTTTGCTGGGGGGCATCCACCTCGACTGCTCCCAACGCCTGCACCTCGCCGGCACCAAAGTTCCAGAGCAAGCGGCTGGCGGTCAGCTCCAGCTCCGGATCGCGATACTTGGCCCGCACCGGTTGGCTTGGATCCCAATTCTCCAGTTGCATCTGGGCCTGGCCAAAGTCGATGCGCAAACGATCCCCCCACAGGGATCCCTGGCCGTCCAACAGCTCCACCTGTACCTGGCCCTCGGCTTCGAGGAGGCGCTGTTCCGGCAGCCACTGCAGCCGCTCTGCCTGCAGGTGCAGGTTATCCCGCTCCGATTCCACCGCCACTTGGCCCGTCAATTCCAGCCGCCGCTCGTCTGGGTACACAGATCCTCGCTCGGCACGGGTGCGGATGGCGCGGTTGTCTGCGTCGAAAAACTCTCCCTCGATAGACTGCAAATGGGCGGATCCCAACTGTACGGGAGTGGAGCCGTTTTCTGGGGGGGACTCGTATTCGGCCAGGCGCGCCCGCAAGCGCCAGAGCAGGCCACCGTCAGGTTTGGCCTGGGTGAGAGTGATGTTTTCGTAGATTAACTGGGGAGTGGAGATAGGCTCGCGCGGGACACCCGGATCCCTGCTTGGAGGTGGCTCCGGCCCACCACAGGCAGCGCTCAGCAGGGCCAAAACCACTAGCCAACCTGGGATCCGGGAAGAGTTGGGCTGCATGGATCTCTCTTGCGCGCTTTCTCCTACCCTAGCTCTACCCTGCCGCTGGGCCGGATGGGATCCCGCTTTAACAAACCCGTGGCATCATCAGGGCAGGGTATTGCGGGGGCAAGGGTGGCCCAACTGTTGCAGCTTTTTATCTACGGCCTCGTCCTGGGCAGCATCTACGCCCTGGGGGCGATCGGGGTGTCGCTGACGTTCGGCATTTTGCGTTTTGCCAACTTTGCCCACGGGGATCTGATGACCTTGGGGGCCTATTTTGCTCTGACGTTTGTCGGGTTGGGTTGGCCGATTGGGGTGAGCTGGATCCCGGCGGCCTTGGCGACGGCACTTTGCGCGGTGGGGATCGACCAACTGATCTATCGCCGCCTGCGCCGGGAAGCACCGGTGATTTTGCTCATTTCTTCTTTTGGCACGGCCCTGATCTTGCGCAGCTTGGTGCAGATCGTTTGGGGGCCCAACAACCAGGTGTACCGCAGCGGCATTCAGTTGCCCTGGCAGTTGGGGGGGCTGCGCATCAAGCCGGATTGGGTGGTGATTCTGGTGGGAACGGCCTTGCTGGTGGTGGCTCTGCACCTGTTTTTGCAGCGCACGCGGGTAGGCAAAGCGATGCGGGCCATGGCCGACAATTTTGACTTGGCCAAGGTGACCGGCATTGAGACGGAGCGGATCATCCTCTGGACTTGGGCCATCGGCGCCGCCTTGGCCTGTGTGGCGGGCATCTTCCTGGGCCTGGATACGCGGCTGCACCCCACCATGGGCTGGCGGCTGTTGTTGCCCGTTTTTGCGGCAGCCATTCTCGGCGGCATTGGCCGTCCCTATGGAGCCATTGCTGGGGGGCTGGTAATTGGCCTGGCGGAGGAGTTCTCGACTTTAGCGATCAATCCGGCTTACAAAACAGGGGTAGCCTTCGCCATTTTGGTGCTGATGCTGATCTTCCGGCCCACAGGGCTATTGGGGGGGCGGGCCTGATGTTGAGCTACGCCATCTTCTTTTTGGTTTTGGTGGGGATCTACGGCGTGCTGGTGCTGGGCCTCAATATCCAGTGGGGCTATGCCGGCATGTTCAACATCGGCGTGGGGGCCTTTTTTGCTGTGGGGGCCTACGCCAGCGCCATAGCCACGACGCCGCCCACCCCTGAACATCTGGGCGGGTTCAATCTGCCGTTCTGGGTGGGCTTTGCCATAGCAGTAGCCGCCGCCGGTGCGATCGCCTTCTTGATTGGCTTGATCACCCTGAAGCTGCGCTCCGACTATTTGGCTATTGCCACCATCGGCATTGCCGAGATCATCAGCCAAATCCTGAGGAACGAGGGCTGGCTGACCAACGGGGTGCGCGGCATCACCCGCATTCCGCGCCCCTTTCGCGGCTGGATCCCAGGGCAGGATACACTGCTCTACTTGGGCTTGGTGCTGCTGGTCTTGGCGGTGGTTTACTGGCTGAGTGAGCGGGCCTATCGCTCCCCCTGGGGACGGGTGCTGCGGGCCATCCGCGAGGATGAGCCGGCAACCCTGGCCGCCGGCAAAGATGTCCTCCAGTTTCGCCTGCAGGCGTTTGTGCTGGGATCCATGCTGATGGGGCTGGCGGGGGCGCTCTATGCCCACTTTGTCAATTTCATCAGCCCGGAAGCCTTCCAGCCGGAGTTTGCCACCTTTATCGTCTGGGTGATGTTGATCGCGGGGGGCAGCGGCAACAATCGCGGCGCCCTGCTGGGGGTGCTGGCCATTTGGGGGGTGTGGTCGGGCAGCGAGTGGTTGACCAACCGTCTGCCGCCCCAGTGGGCCACCCGGGCCGGTCCCTTGCGCATTTTGTTGATCGGGATCCTGCTGCAGGTAATTCTGCTTACCCGCTCCCAAGGGCTGTTGCCAGAACGCCCGCCCAAGCCTGTTTTGGACACTTCCGCCTCCTCCAAGCAGAACCCAGCAGGATAGGATTGGGTCGGCTCCAGCCGTTGTTGACGCTTTGAGACAACCCAGATCTCGGCCACCATGACTCCGCGCTCCAAGGAAACGGACTCCTCCTTGTCGCCCCGCAACCCCGATGCGACAGGTTGCCCCCCCAATGCTGGCCAGCCAGGGATCCCGACTGCGCCCATCCAGGAGGGCTATGCCTTGCCGGAGCACTACTTCAACCGGGAGCTGAGCTGGATTGAGTTCAACGCCCGGGTTTTGCACGAGGCCCTGGACGAGCGCACCCCCCTCTTGGAGCGGCTGAAGTTCCTCGCTATTTTCGAAAGCAACCTGGACGAGTTCTTTATGGTGCGGGTGGCGGTGATTCGCCGTCAGTTGGAAACAGGCGTGCTGCTGCCGACCCCCGATGGCCTCACGCCGCAGCAGCAGCTGCGGCAGATTTCCCAGCACCTGCGCCCCCTGATTCAAAAGGTACACGAGTGTTTTCGGCAGGAATTGGTGCCTAAGCTTGCGGAACAAGGCATTCACATCCGCGATTTTTCTGAGCTGGCCGAGCCGGAGCGGCAGGAGCTGCGGGAGTATTTCGACCAACGGTTGTTTCCCGTGCTCACTCCCTTGGCGGTGGATCCGGGCCATCCTTTCCCCTACATCTCCAACCTCAGCCTCAGCTTGGCGGTGGTGGTGCGGGATCCGGAAACCGGCAGGGAACACTTTGCCCGCATCAAGGTGCCCAGCACCCTGCCTCGCTTTGTGCCGCTGCGGGACGGGGTAAGCTTTGTGCCGCTGGAGCAGGTGATTGCCCACCACCTGGAGGCGCTGTTCGTGGGCATGGAAGTGCTGGAGTACTACCCCTTCCGCATCACCCGCGGTGCCGATCTGGAAATCCAAGAGGACGAAGCCGACGATCTGCTCGCGGCCATTCAAGAAGAGCTGCGCAAGCGCCGCTTCGGCTCGGTGGTGCGCATGGAGATTGCCAAGTCCATGCCGTCTGCCATTCGACAGCGGCTCTGCGAAGAGCTGCGCCTCGACAGCGACTCCGTGTACGAGGTGGATGGCCTTTTGAGCATGGGGGGGGTGATGGCTTTTCTCAGCCTGGATCGACCCGATTTAAAAGATCCTCCCTGGGGGCCCGTCACGCCGCCTCGCCTGCGTACCGCTTCGGTGAGCGACGAGCCGGTGGATATCTTCTCCGTCATCCGGGAAGGGGATCTGCTGGTGCATCACCCCTACGACTCCTTTGCTGCCAGTGTGGAACGGTTTCTGGAGGAGGCGGCCAACGATCCGCAGGTGCTCACCATTAAGCAAACCCTCTACCGCACCTCTGGCGATTCGTCGGTGGTGGGATCCCTCATCCAGGCTGCCGAAAACGGCAAGCAGGTGGCCGCTCTGGTGGAGCTGAAGGCCCGTTTCGACGAAGAAAACAACATCCTCTGGGCCAAGAAGCTGGAAAAAGCCGGGGTGCACGTGGCCTATGGCCTGCCAGGGCTGAAGATCCACTGCAAGTTGGCCCTGGTGGTGCGGGAAGAGGGGGGATCCCTGCGGCGCTATGTCCACATCGGCACCGGCAACTACAACCCCAAGACCGCCCGTATCTACACCGATCTGGGCCTGTTCACCTGCAACGAGACCCTCTGCAACGATGTAACCGAGTTGTTTAACCTGCTAACCGGCTACTCGCGGCAGCGGCACTTCCGCAAGCTGCTGGTGGCCCCCCGTACCTTGCGCCAGGGCATGGAAGCCTTGATCCGGCGAGAGATGCGCCATGCCCAGGCAGGACGCCAAGGGCGCATCATCGTCAAGGTCAACTCCCTCACCGACCCACGCATGATCCAAGTGCTCTACGAGGCTAGCCAGGCAGGGGTGGAGATTGATCTCATTGTGCGCGGCATGTGCTGCCTAAAACCAGGGATCCCGGGCCTGAGCGAGCGCATCCGCGTTATCAGCATCATCGGGCGCTTTTTGGAGCACTCCCGCATCTTCTACTTCTACAACGACGGCCAGGAAGAGTACTTCATCGGCAGCGCCGACTACATGACCCGCAACCTGGATCGCCGCGTCGAGGTGGTGACCCCTGTAGAGGATCCCCTGTTGCAGCAAGAGCTGAAGGCGATCTTGGAGATTTGTCTGACGGATAACCGGCAGGCCTGGGAGCTGCGCCCCGATGGCACCTATGTGCAGCGGCAGCCTAGGCCGGGAGAGCCGGTGCGCTCCACCCACCAACGCCTGATGGAGCGAGCCGCCAGCCGCCTTTAGCCCTCACCCCCGTCCCTGAGTTGGCTCAGGAGCGAGGGGTTTCGGCGGCTTCAGCCTCTTGATCCCCCAGCGCAATTACCTTCTCAGTGGCCTGCAACGAAGACTCCAGGCTCTCCAACTTTTGTCGGCTGGAGCGGTTCAGCCCCGCCTCAATACCGTTCGCCAAGAGCTGATCCAAAGAGAACCAGCCGCCGCCATTCACCGCAAAGGCCAAGAAGATGGCCGCGTAGATAGCCGATAGCTCCAGATAAGGAACGCTGAAGCCGGCCACCTTGATGTGGTGGAACATGGCCACCGCCATCGTGGCGAACAAACCCAACGCCGCCGCGCGGGTCAACAAACCCACTGCCACCAGCGGAGCTGCGATCAGTTCAGTATAGGCAGCTACATAAGCAAAAAAGATCGGGAAAGGCAACCCGATCACTTCTACATAAGCCGTTGCAAACCCCTCGATATCAGCCAGTTTGTCGAGGCCGTTGTGAATCATGAATAGCCCTGCCACCACCCGCAAGACGGTCCACGCCACTTGAGACCAGCGCGGGGCTACGCTGTCGTGACGCAAAACTGAGACGAACAGCACGGGAAAGCGCTGAGTGAGTGCCATAAGATGAAACCTGCAATGCAAAGATGCTAACTATTGTAACGATTCTAAATTTCTGTAACAAGGCCAGGGCGGGATCCCCCGCCTTGGAATGCAGAGGCCGGATCCTCGGCCATCGGGTTGGGGGTGGGCGCGGCAACAGAGGGGATCCCTGTGCCCGTCTGGACAAAGCTCGCCAGAGCAGTTCTCGAGTGCCTATCCTTAGGGGTGTTGGTGCAATTCTTTTGGCAAAAGTCCCGTGTCTTTGGGTCTCTCTAACAACTAGGTTCGTTTCTTCAGGCGGGCCATGATGCGCATTTCTATTCAGCCGGAGAGCGGGATCCCTGGCTCTGTCCAGCTCTTCAACTTACTCTGTTTTGGCATTGCCTGCGGGCAATTTCCTCCCGGCTATCGCCTGCCCAGCACCCGTCAGTTGGCCATGCAGACGGGCCTGCACCGCAACACCATCCACAAGGTTTACCACCAACTGGAGGCCATGGGTCTGGTGGAAACGCGCGCTGGATCTGGCATTTACGTCAGCGGCTCCGCCCGCCAGGCGGTTAACCGCTCTTGTAGTCTGGGCGAAAACCTGGATCGATCCCAACAAGCCCTGCAGCAGGTGCGCCAGGGCATCGATCAGCTTCAGCAACAGGGCTTTTCTCTGGAGCAGGTGCGGGATCTGCTGCTGGCGGAGATCGACTGGCGGTTGCGCTGCAGTGCCCAAGTGCTGGTGTGCGTGCCCAATCGGGATCTGGGCACAGGACAACTGATGGCCCAACAAATCCAACAGACTTTGGGCATCCGGGTGCAGTTGGTGCCCCTAGAGGATCTGGCCGCCGTGCTGGATCAAATCCATTCCGGCACTGTGGTGACGCTCCACTATTTTCTCAGCGCCGTCGAGGCCATTGCCCAGCCGCGGGGGGCCCGTGTTCTCCCGGTGGAGGTA
>NZ_JANSJB010000048.1:0-11578 GCF_047462355.1 Synechococcus sp. H55.9
GCGGGGCCAGCCTCGATCCGCGGGAGTTTGCCCGCATCGCCAACTTTCAGGCCCTGACCCCGGCCTCAATTGCTCAGTAGGTTCTTCTGCCCCCACAGCAGGGCCACCGGAAAAGACTTGAGGAGGATGCCCACCGGCAAGGTTTCGCCGGCAGGGATCCCTTCTTGGGTCAGCCCGTTCACCCACTCCAGCCGCTTCCAGCGGGGCAGATGAATTTCAGTATCTTTCCAAACGGCTTCTCCCAGGGGATCCTGCGTCTCGTCGATCAACGAGGTCAAAAAGCGGGGTGACACCGTAATCAAAACCTGCTTCTCGTGCTGGCGGGCAAAAGCCACCACGTGGGCAGCATGGGATCCGCTCACCTGCAGGGGAATGTAATTTCCGCCAAGAAACAACTGCGGCTGTTCCTGACGGGCCTTGAGCACAAGATGAATGAGAAACAGCTTAATGCGTCCGTCGCGGCGGTGGGACAGCAGATCTTCGACAAGCTGTAGAGGATCCTGTTTGACTCGCCGTTGAATTTCTTCTAAGTAGGCGAGGCGACGAGAAAAATCTACAGGCCGACGATTGTCGGGATCCACCATACTTAGATCCCATAGCTCGGTACCTTGGTAAATATCCGGGATCCCAGGGCTGGTGAGCTTGATCAGCGTTTGCGAGAGGGAATTCAAGATGCCAAAGTGGGCAATTTTGCGTTGGAAAGGCAAGAAGGACTCCAAAAAGGGGCTTGAAGTCTGTAGGATCTGATCGATAAAAGCGAGGGTGGCTTCTTCATACTCGGTATCGGGGCGAAGCCAAGCGGTGTGAACTTTGGCTTCCCGCACAGCTTTGATGGCATAGTCCTTAACCCGCTGCACGAACTGGGGCACCTCTTCCGCTTGGAAGGGATAAGAGCCGAGCAAAGTCTGGTAGAGCAGATACTCATCGTTGCGATCTGGCAGTTCCGAGCGCTTGGCTTGATTGCTGCGGACCTTGTAACCGAGGTTCAGCTCATGCCAAAGGTTGATGTGTTTTTTCCATTCAGCAGGGATTTCAGACAGCACATTCAGGCGGGCTCGTACATCTTCGCCGCGTTTGGTATCGTGGGTAGAGGAAGCATTCATCGAAAAAGGCCACTCGGCTGCTCGTTCTTGGTTAAAGCGGTGAAACTCCTGCAGAGAAAAGCCAAAACGGCAGGGATCCCCGCCCACTTCGTTTAAGGATAGTAGCCGGTTATAAACATAGAAGGCCGTATCCTCTACCCCTTTGGCCATGAGAGGGCCGGCCAACTGTTGCAGGCGCATGGCAAAGTAGATCTGCTCGTTTCTCTCTTGCTCTGACAAATTGTCGAGAGACTCCAGGCAGAGAAAACGCTGCAGAAAATTTAGTTCGTTTACCAAGATGGGCAGGTTCTCCTTGGCTTTCTCTACAGCTTTACGGATAACCTGCTGACCTTCTGGGCTGAGGATCCCTTGGTGGATGTAAACTCGATAAACCGGGAAGCACACCAAAACTTCCACCAGGGCTCGGCGCAAGCTGTAGAGGGTAAAGTCGTTAGCGTAGCGGTGATGGCTGGTGATCTGCTTGAGCAAAAAAGCAAGATTATCCATATCACCTGCCAGGTTGCGCTCGATGATCAAACGTTTTTTGTCTTCAATCACCTGTTCTGGGGAATGTCGTAGGTTCGTAAAGTCTTGATAAAGAGAGTCAAAAGCCTCTGCATTTTCTTCCTGGCAAAAAAGACCATTGAGCTTGGCTAAAAAGTCGTATCCTGTTGTGCCTTGAATCGGCCATTGCTGAGGCAGTTTCTCATCGGCTTCTAGGATTTTCTCTACCACGATGTAGAGATCTGGGCAGCGTTCCCGCAGGCGATGGAGATATTCTTCCGGGTTAAACAGGCCGTCGATGTGGTCGATACGTAAGCCTGTAAAGCGCTCTTGTTCTGCCAGCTTAAGGATAAGCTGATGTGTTTTGCGAAAGACCTCGCGATCCTCCATCCGCAGCGAGATCAGCTCGTTAATGGTGAAGAAGCGACGGTAGTTGATTTCCTCGGCGCCCACTTTCCAGAAGGAAAGGCGGAAATTCTGCCGCGCCAAAAGGTCGTCCAACAAGTCAAAGCTTGAGGGATCCC
This sequence comes from Synechococcus sp. H55.9, assembly GCF_047462355.1. NCBI lineage: Bacteria > Bacillati > Cyanobacteriota > Cyanophyceae > Synechococcales > Synechococcaceae > Synechococcus > Synechococcus sp. H55.9. Next base: position 2,111 of record NZ_JANSJB010000048.1, read on the forward strand.
CCGGCTTGCCGTTAAAGATGGCAATGTTCTCGTCAAAGAAGTTTTGAATAGATTGGCTAGACGTGTAAAGCTCCCAAAGGGAGTGCTTAGCAAAGTTAATTTGATCGGTGCGTTCTAGGAGATCTTCCTTGCTGGGTATAAATCTCAGGCTGAAGAGGATCCCGAGTAACTTGATGTAGTCGGGGTGGCTTCGCCCTAACTTCCGCCGCAATTTACCTAAGTTGTAGGTAAAAACATCGGCATAGGTATCGATATTCAGAGGAAATCTCAGGTTATAGTAGTTGATGCTGAGGCCATCGGCATCGTAACGAAGCTGAATTTGACCAGACTCCAAACATTTATCGTAGAAATCTCCCAAAAAGGGTGCCAAGATCCTGCCTTTAATACCCAGATAGGAGTGGTTCCAGTTGACATCAAAGTAATCGATAAAGTCTGAGTTGGGCCCACTTTCTAGAACATCCATCAACATTTGGTTTTGGCCGTCATAGGCCATGTGGTTGGGCACGATGTCTTGGATCCAGCCGATTCCCTGCTGATTGAGGGTTTCCCACAAGAGCTCAAACTTTTCACTTCCCCCCAGTTCCTGGTTAATCTGCCTCGGATCCACCACGTCGTAGCCGTGGGTGCTACCGCTGCGGGCTTGGAAGATGGGAGAGGCATACAAGTCGCTGATGCCCAGCAACTTCAGGTAGGGAACCATTTGCCGTGCTGCCTCGAAGTCAAACCCAGCATGAAACTGAATGCGATAGGTGGAAGTCGGGATCCGCATGATGACCTTAGAACGACGACAAAGGGGTCTAGCTTGCAAACGGACTAGGGTCGAGAGAAGAGATGTTTCCAGAGTAGCGGCTAAAATCAAGAAACCATGTAGGGAAGGGCGGAGTCTGCCGAGGCAACAGTTGGAGGGGGTTCACAGCCCTCAGTTGCAGGTCAGCCCGGACATGCCCAGCTCTCTTGGTCTCCATCCCTTGACGGCCGACAGCAGGGATCCCCAAGCTCCAGCCGCCCGCCTGCTTTTGAAGCCTTTTTCTCCCCATCTTGTCTATGTCATCCATTCAACAAGAACCTCGCATTCTGCTGGGCCTGCGGGCCGACCAGTTTCGCCATCCTGTGGATCTGCAGGCAACCCGCTCTCTGCAGCAGGTGCCGGGGCTGGGCCTGCTGATTCAAAACTGGCTCGGCTCAACAGCAGGACAGGTCTTTTATCTGGATAACATCGCTTCCAGTATTCAAATTAACGAGCATCAGCTGCCGGAGATTCACCAGCTTTTGGTGCAGGCCTGTCGCATCTTGGATCTGGACGTGCCCCAGCTCTATGTGCGGCAGAACCCCACGCCCAATGCCTATACCTTTGCCATGCAGGGGAAAAAGCCTTTTATCGTTTTGCACAGCTCTCTGCTGGATCTGTTGGAGCCGCCGGAAATTCAAGCCGTGATCGCCCATGAATTGGGCCATTTGAAATGTAATCACGGCGTCTACTTGACGATGGCCAACATCCTCATGCTCTCCACCAGCTTGCTCCCCTTCGGCGGGCTGTTTTATCAGGCGTTGCAGGAGCAACTGATGCACTGGCTGCGGTGCGCCGAGTTTACCTGTGACCGGGCGGCGCTGTTGGTCACCCAAGACGCCAAGACGGTGATCTCGGTGTTGATGAAGTTGTGCGGTGGATCCCCGCAATTGGCCTCTAAGCTGAATGTGGACGCCTTTTTGGAGCAGGCCCGCGCTTACGACGAGCTGGACGGGGATCTGTGGCAGATGGAGCTGAAGCAGATGCAAACGGTGGGGCGCACCCATCCGCTGCCGGTCCTGCGGGCCAGAGAAATCGAGCGTTGGTTCCGCAGCAACACCTACCAGCAAATCCTGGAGCTGCAGGGAGCGGCTGCTTCCTAAGTGCCGATGATGGATCCCCCCGATGTGCCCCAGGGCTTGCCTCTCATTTTGGGGGAGGTGCTTTTCGACTGCTTCCCCAGCCAGGTGGTGCTGGGCGGTGCGGCTTTGAACGTGGCTTGGAACCTCAAGGGGCTAGGATCCGATCCCCTCTTGCTTAGCCGCATCGGCCAAGACGAAGCGGCAGAAAAGTTGTTGGCGGCGCTGCGGCGGCAGGGGCTGCGCCTGGAAGGTTTGCAACGGGATCCGATTCACCCCACCGGCCAAGTCCAAGTCACGCTGGATGCAGAGGGGATCCCAAGCTTTGCCATCTTGCCCGACCAAGCCTACGACTACATTCAGTTGGATATCGGGGTTCTCCAGCCCAGCCTGCTCTATCGGGGCAGCTTGGCGGCGCGACGGGAAGCGGCCCATCGCCACTTTCAGGAGACGATCCCCGCCCTTCGCTGTCCGGTGTTTTTGGATCTCAACCTGCGGGATCCCTGGTGGCAGCCGGATCCCATCCGGGAGATGCTGCGCACCTGCGATTGGCTGAAGCTAAACCAGGCGGAGCTGGAGCAGGTGGCGCGGCTAGAAGGGATCCCTGCCAAAGAGGTGCGGGAGCAAGGGCAGATCCTGCGGGCGCAGTTGAACCTGAAAGGTCTATTTTTGACTCTAGGGGCCGCAGGTGCGCTCCTGATCACCCCCGCCCAGGTTTATCAGGCCGACCCGGTTTCCGTACCTCAGATGGTGGATACGGTGGGCGCTGGAGATGGCTTCAGTGCCGTGGCCATCCTGGGCCTGCTGCGGGGATGGCCAGAGGAGGTGTTGCTGCAGCGGGCGGTGCAATTTGCCTCGGCCATCTGCGGGATCGCGGGGGGTGCGCCTCAGGATCCGGAGTTCTATCGGCCTTTCCGGCAGGAGTGGCGGCTCTGAAGCCTACTGAAACTGGCGCAGGTGAAACTGGGCGTAGCGCCCCCCTTTGCCCAGCAGCTCGCGGTGATTTCCTTGCTCCAGCAGTTGCCCTTGCTCCAAGACAAAAATGCGGTGGGCGGTGCGCACTGTCGAGAGGCGGTGGGCGATAACAAAAACGGTGCAGCGTTGCATCAGCCGTTGCAGCGCCTCCTGCACCAACGCTTCCGACTCGTTGTCCAAAGCAGAGGTGGCCTCGTCCAGGATCAAGATCTTGGGGTTGAGCAACACGGCGCGGGCAATGGCCAGCCGTTGCCGTTGTCCGCCGGAAAGGGTGACCCCGCGTTCTCCCACGCGGGTGGCGTAGCCATCGGGTAAGCTCTCGATAAAGGTGTCGATGTTGGCCACCTGGGCCGCCTGGCGTACCGCTTCCAGGTCAAACTGCTCTTGTCCGTAGGCGATGTTGCTGGCAATGGTTCCCGAAAACAGGGTGATCTCCTGCGGCACAATGCCAATCTGGCGGCGCAGGCTCTTGAGGGTGACGGTGCGGATGTCGATGCCGTCGATGCGGATGCAGCCCTGCTGCGGATCGTAAAAGCGGGGAATCAAGCTCACCAGGGTGGATTTGCCGGCACCGGAGGATCCCACCAAGGCCACGATCTCGCCGGGAGACACCTGAAAGCTGATTTCCTTGAGCACCGGCTGATCCGGTTTGTAGGCAAAGGAAACTTGCTCGAACTCCACCCAGCCCTGAATGGGGGGCATAGGCCGAGCGCCGGGCAGCTCCCGGATCTGCGAGCGAGTGTTCAGCAGCTCGAAAATCCGCTCCACCGAAGCCTCACCCTGTTTCAGCTCGCTGTAGTTGTTGGTGATGTGCACAATGGGGTCGATCAACATGGCAACACCGGCAATAAAGCCGAGAAACTGGCTGCCGGTCAGGTTGCCCTGGCTAATTTGCCAGCCGCCCACCCAAAACACCCCCAACACGCTCATGGCGTACAGGAAACCCACCACCGGGTCTTGGATGGCTTTCACCTGCTCGGTCTGAAACCGGGCCAGGCGGTTGCTTTCGGCAATGGCACTGAAGCGGCGAATTTCGTAGTCCTCGGCCGCAAAGGCGCGAGTGAGACTGATGCCGGCAAACACTTCTGTCAAGAGGGCGGCCAAATCCGACATCTTCTCTTGGTTGAGGCGGGAGCGAAACAAGAGGCGATCCCCAAACCAACTGATCAAAGCGGCCATCAGGGGGGCGATCAGCAGGGTGGTCAAGGTGAGAATGCCGTTGAGATAAAACAGGTAGGCCACCACCGCCAAGATGGTGAGCACGCTGGGGATGAAACGGTGGAAAAAGCGTTGCACCACCTCTCCCACCCGATCCAGATCCCCTGTCAGGCGATAGACCAGATCGCCGGTGCGGCTGCCGGAAAAATAATCCACATCCAGCGCTTGCAAATGGGCATAGATCTGTTGGCGCAATTCCAACACCATTTGCAGGGAAGCCCTCGCCATCAGGGTGTCTTGGCCGTACTGGAAGGCGCCACGCACCAAGAAAAACACCACTCCAATCAGGGCCAGCGTCCGCAATTGCCCCAGATCCCCGGCGCCGATGGAGCGGGCCACCCACTCGATCAAGTAGGCAAGCGCGGGCATGGTCAGGACAAAGCCAAGAGTGCAGGTCAGCCCCAACAACAACATCCACAGATGGGGCCGGATAAAAGGGATGAGACGGCGATAGCTACGACCCGGATGCACCAATCCCAAACCAGAAGGGCCTCTGACTCAACCAGCTTACAGGATACTGTTGCCCACTGCTGCCGGGATCCTTGAAACTGGCCGGTCGAGTTGAAAGCCGCTGCGGCCATTTTCTTTGACCGCTGTTACCTGGAAGCCGGCCAGTAGGTGCTGGGAGCATAACCGGGCATCAACACGATCAGCCATACTCTTGCTAGTTAGAATTACTTGCATTAGCAAAGAACCTCAACCAGGCCCGGAGAAGACGCAGATGACCCACATCCTGCCGCCGCGGGATCCCCGCTGTTTCCACAACATAGAGAGATAGAGAGTCAGACTGAGGGATATAACTCCACCACTTAACTCAGCTACAGGATATCTCTATTGCAACTACTTTCAATAAATTAGGGGCATGGTAGGGGTTTTCTTTGATAAAGAGTTGCATCAAGCTGGGAAGGTCTGGTAAAGTGCTTACCCAAATGGCAATTGCTAAAGATTTGCAGTTAAGCCTTCTCAGGAGAACGGGTCGCGGAGTGGCAAGCATGACATGGCAACAGGTGCAGGCGGGCGTGTGGTGTCGGCAGTTGGGGCAACTGGCGCCCCAGTGGTGGCTGGGGTGGAGCCCTGAGCAGGGCTTCCAGCTCTACCGCCAAGAGTCCCTGCCTTCTCTCTCTGCTTTGCGGATGCGCTACCAGGAGCAGGATGGCTGGCTGGATGTGTTTTTGGGAGAAGCCGAGCAACATCCCCAGCGGCGGCGCAGTCTCCTCGATGCAACGGCGCGGGTGGCTTTGCACTACTTGCCGGAAGATCTGGCTCAGATTCGGTCCCTGAAGTGTCCTCACGAGCGCATTCCTCTGGAGCTTTGGCAACGGCTAACCCAGCAACGGAGTTGAGGACTACCCAATGCTATTTTGCTCTCCGCTTGGCCAGGCTTAAGCTGGGAAGGGAAGCGTAGCGGCTGAAGCCATGACCGTTTCTGAGCGCCAACCCAAGCAACCCTTTGAGCAGCAAGCCAGTGGGCTGACTTCTCGCCGCCTTTTGAAGGGATCCATCATCGGCGCCGGGCAGGTGGGCATGGCCTGTGCCTACTCGATGGTGATCCAGAACACCCTCGATGAGCTGGTTCTTCACGACATCGACCGCGCCAAGCTGGAAGGGGAAGTGATGGATCTGGTGCACGGGATCCCTTTTGTGGAGCCGACGCGGATCTGGGCGGGAGAGCTGGCCGATTGCGCCGGCTCAGACGTCGTGATTGTGACGGCGGGAGCCAAGCAGCGGCCTGGCGAAACCCGTTTGGATCTGGTTCACCGCAACGTTGAGATTTTCAAAAGCTTGATCCCGGCCCTGATGGAGCATTGCCCCAGCGCCATTTTCCTGGTGGTGAGCAACCCCGTCGATATCATGACCTATGTTTCCCTGAAGGTGTCGGGGCTGCCGGCGGGGCAGGTGCTGGGATCGGGCACGGTGTTGGATACGGCCCGCTTCCGCTATCTTTTGGCCCGGCGGCTGGGGGTGGATCCGCGCAGCCTGCACGCCTACATTATCGGCGAACACGGAGATAGCGAGGTGGCCGTCTGGAGCAAGGTGAACATTGCCGGCACGCCGATTGGCCAGCTCTCGCCGGAGTGGGATCCCGCCCAGTTGGGGGATATTTTCGAGCAGGTGCGCAATGCCGCCTATGAGATCATCCGCCGCAAAGGGGCCACCAGCTATGCCATTGGTCTGGGGGTGACGCAAATTGTCCAGGCCCTGGTACGGGATCAGCGGCGCGTTTTAACCGTGAGCAGCCTCACCCAGGGGGAGTATGGTCTGCCGGAGGTCTGCCTCAGTTTGCCGAGAGTGGTCGGTCGGCAGGGGGTGGAGCGCACGCTGGCCATGTCCCTCACCGAGAGCGAGCAACAGCAACTGCACCGCTCGGCCCAGATCCTGCGGCAAGTCATCGACAGCATCCGGTGGTAGCCTAGAGCTCCTCTACCTTTCCATCCCAACTGGGGGATCTTTTGGGATCCCTTGGGGGGAGGGCTGAAGCTAGCGGCAGGAGGTGGTCTATGGAAACAGACGTGCAACGGGCACAGCAGGTAACCCAACCTGAGAAGGACTCCCCCGCTTGGGCAGGGATCCCGCTGCAGAAAGGTCTTGGCCAGCGGCTGCGGCAACACGTCAACCCCCTACAGGCGCAATACCAACAGCCCACCCCCCCGCCCCACTGGGAACGGGTGTACCGGCGGCTGGGGCAACCCTTTCATTTGGATATCGGCAGCGGGAGCGGACGCTTTTTGCTGCGCATCGCCCAGGAGCAGCCCGACTGGAACTTTTTGGGCGTGGAGATTCGACAGCCGCTGGTGGAGCGGGCCAATGCTTGGCGGGACGAGCTGGGGCTGGATAACGTCCATTTCCTCTTTGCCAACATCAACGTCTCGCTGCGGCATCTATTTGCCCCGGGGGATCTCAGCCGAGTCACCATCCAATTTCCGGATCCCTGGTTTAAAAAGCGCCATCACAAACGGCGGATCGTCCAACCGCAACTGGTGGCGGATCTGGCCCTGCTGCTGCAACCGGGCAGCCCCGTCTTCCTGCAGTCGGACGTGCGGGAAGTGGCCGAGGAAATGGCAGCTCGATTTTTAGACCATCCGCAGTTTTGGGATCCCTGCCAGGGGCCCATCGATGACAACCCCTTCGGTATTCCTACCGAGCGGGAGTGGCAGTGTCTGCAGTTGGGGCTGCCCATCTACCGTTATTGGCTAGAGCGCCGCTGACCCCTTCATCCTGCCGAAGCCAATAGAAGCTAGGATATAACCCGCTGGAGTTGCCTCTGTTGCTGTCATGTCTCCCTCTGACGCCACGGCCTCGGTCGATCCCCATTGGCTTTCTGTTCGCCGTGGGATCCTCAACCTGCTGAGCCTATTGGCCCTTTTGATTGTCGGGCTTTCGCTTTCCAGCAGTTGGTTTCAGCCGCCGCCCCAAACGCGGTTGGATCTGTTGCAAACCCATCTCGCCCTGCAGGCTGCCCGCACCCTCGACGATCCCCGCTATCAGGATCTGGCGCGGGCTTTGCTGGGGCAGAACGTTTTCGAGCTGGCCCACAATCGCTACCGGCAGGTGGCCGACAACTACGCCGAACGCCTGCAGCGCCTCAAACGGATGGCACGGCTGGAAAGGGCGACTCCCTCGGAGGCGGGCAGATCCGAATTGGCCAGCCTCTCGGATGCGGTGGGGCCGGCCTCAACTCCAGAAGAAGTGGATCCCGTTCTGCTGGCTTCTGTCCAGGAGCTGCAGGCGGAGCTGGACGCCCTGCGGCTGCGCCTGGGCCTGCTCTCCGCCTACCAGGAGGATCTGGAGGCAGCCCAGCAGCAGTGGCAGCAGGTGATCGATCCAGAACGTCCCTTGGAGCTGGAATCCCGCCAAAAAGGGGTGGCGCGGCTCTTGCAAGGGCTGTGGGGAACGCCACGGCGCATCTTGCCGGAGGCCGAGGTGCAGATCCGCAACCACCTGGACGGCTGGTTTGAGGCAGTGGCCCTGCAGCAGCTCTACCGGCTGCAACAGCGCAGCGACAGCCTCAATGCCCTCAACCAGGAGCAGGAAAAATTGGCCTTGGCAGCTCTGTTCCGGCTGGCAGTGGTGGGCGGGATCCCCGTGCTGGGGGCGCTGCTGGGGCTAATCCTCCTGTTGGGTTGGCTGGGCTGGAGCTTCTGGCGCCAACGTCCGCTCCTCGGCCCGCCGTGGGAGGTGCCTTGGCAGGGGATCGGAGCGCAGGCGGTGCTGACCGGTTGGTTTTTGGGGTTTATTCTCCTCAATACCTTGGTGCCTCGCCTTTACATGGTTCTGCTCGGCTTGGGGGCACAACAGCTCAGCCCTTGGCATCAGGCGGTGGCCTTGTTTCTCACCTACAACGCCGGCGCTCTGCTGGGGGCGGCGCTGTTGTACCGGCTTCTTCGGATCTATCCCGGTTGGCAGAAGGCGTTGCAGGTGCGGCTGTGGGGCCCTTGGCCGCTCTGGGGCCTATGCGGCTACTGGGTGGCCCTACCTTTGGTGGTGCTGGCAGCAGCGCTGTCGCAGTTGCTGCTGCCCCAAGCAGGGGGTGGGAACCCCATCTTGCCGCTGCTGCTGGACAGCCACGGCTGGGGGGCGCGCTTGCTGTTTTTGGCCGTGGTGTCTGTCTGTGCCCCCGTTTTTGAGGAGGTGCTGTTCCGGGGCTTTTGGCTGCCTACGCTGAGCCGCTACTTGCCGATGGGGGCTGCCATCTTGCTCAGCGCCTTCACTTTTGCCCTTGCCCACCTCAACCTTTCCGATCTGCTGCCGCTGACCATGCTAGGGGTGGTGCTGGGGGTGGTGTACAGCCACAGCCGCAACCTGCTGGCCCCCATCCTGCTGCACAGCCTCTGGAATACGGGATCCCTGGTCACGCTGCTGGTGCTGGGGGGCGCTTCCTGAGCGGAGTTTGGCCTACTTTTTCTTGCCAAAGAGGCGGCTCCAGAAGCCGCCGTTGTCTTCTTTGCGCGGCGGTGGCACGATTTTCTGGGCCTGGGAGGTCTGGCGGCTGGCGGCAGGGACGGGAACCGGCTGCTGGGTGGTGACCTGCTGCAACCAGCGGCGCACCTCCGCCATCAACTCGGCGTTGCCCGGCTCAAGGCGGCTGGCCTGCAGGAAGTCGGCCTTGGCCATGCCGGCGTTGCCCTGCTTGAGGTGGGCGATACCCCGGTGCAGATAGTAGCGGGCCACGTTGGGCTGGGCGCTGATGGCGAAGTTCAGATACTGCACCGCATCCCGGTATTGCTTGCGCTCGATCATGTCCAGCGCCTGCAGGAAGCGAGTCTCAGCGGGGCTGAGTTGCGGAGTTGGGGGCGGGGTGGGCGGGGCAGTAGGAGACGGAACGGGGGAGCCGGCCGGGATCCCACCCAAGGTGGTGCGGCTGGGGGAAGGGGTTGGGATCCCAGTCAGGGTGGTGGTTCTGGCGGCAGG
>NZ_JANSJB010000048.1:11678-13896 GCF_047462355.1 Synechococcus sp. H55.9
GGGCTGACCAGCTTGGCAAAGAGGACGTTGGCCCGCTCTGCCCCTTCCGGATCCCCGACAAACCGATCCGGGTGCAGGGCCTTAGCCGCCTGCAGGTAGCCGCGCCGGATCCCTTTGGAGTCGGCGGTGAGGGGTACGCCCAAGATGGCGAAATGGTCCGTCTCGTAGCGGGCTAGTCCTCGGCTGAGGCGGGGGACATCAGAGTTGGATCCCATAGTTGCCACTTCTCCAAGATGCGTTGCAAAGTTCCGTTCTCGGTCAGGATTGCGATTGCCCCATCCACGGCTTCCTTCAGAGAAGGATGCTGCGAGGATACCACGCCCACCAGAGGAATCGGGAACAGAGGCGGCCCCGCCAGGCGCAGTCGGGATCCTGCCTGGCGCAGGCTCAGGGCGGCAACGGGCTGATCGACGAGTACGGCATCCAACTGGCCGGCCTGGAGCTGAGCAAACAGGCGCTCCGGGTTGCTGGTGGCAAAAAGACGAATGGCGTTGCCCCGCCTCTCGTTGTACGCCTCCAACAGAGCTGCTCCCGTACTGTTCACTACAATGCCCACTTTGCGGCCAAATAATTGCGACAGCGCCTCAATGGGAGTTTCCCCTGGCCCCGGATCCCGTACCACCAAGCGCTGGGGGCTGAGGTAGTAGGGTCGGGTGGCGAGAAATTGCTGTGGATCCAAGCCCAAAGCTTCCCGCGCCCCCCAGATGAGATCCACCTCATCCGCTTGCAAAGCCGCCAACTGCTGACTCCAAGCCACGTAGACGGGCTCCACCTGCACCTGCAGCGTCTGGGCAAGCGCCTCGAGGATATCCCACTCAAAGCCGGCGTAGGTTTGCCGCTCTAGGTCGGTGTAGAGGTAAGCCGGGCCCAGGCTGGGATCCAGGCCAACCCGGATGCGCCCCCGCGCCTGAATTTCGGCCCAACGGGAATCGGGGGGCTGGGCTCGCTCGCCGGCAGGAGCGGGCAGGGCCGGTTTTTGGGCAGGCTGAGGGTAGGCCGGGATCCCCAAGAGAAGCGCCAGGCCAAATCCTGCCGCCCAACAACAACGCCGGAGTGTTTTCCCGGCCAAGCTATCTCTCTGACCTTGGGGAGGAGCCATAAGGGCCTGTGCGTAAAGCTTACCCAATTTTTGCCTGAACTTTACCTCATCTTTATCTTTGGCCGTTTCGCTCTCGAGGCCGCCGCATGGGGAAGGAGACCGGCAGGGGGCTGACCTGGGCCAGTTCTTCCTGAAGAGCAGCGTGTAACCAGCCGTTGCTGGCCAGCAGGCGGCCACTGTACACATCCACCGGGCTGCCATCGTAGGCAGTGACCTTGCCGCCGGCCTCTCGCACCAAGACAATCCCGGCGGCAATGTCCCAGGGGGAGAGACCTCGCTCCCAATAGCCGTCCAACTGGCCGGTGGCCACGTAGGCCAAGTCCAGGGCAGCCGATCCGCCCCGGCGCACTCCCTGGGTGAGGTGGGTGAAGTGGCAGAACTCAGCGTAGTTGTTGTCGGGGGTTTCGCGCCGGTCATAGGCAAAGCCGGTTACCAAGAGGCTGCGGGAGAGTTCGGTAGTAGAGGAGACGCGGATGGGCTGGCGGTTGCGGGTGGCTCCCATCCCCTGCACGGCGCGAAAGAGATCCCCGCGAAAGATGTCGCAGACCACTCCTAGCACCGGCTCCCGCCCCTCCAGCAGACCAATAGAAACGGCAGCAAAGGGATAGCCGTGGGCAAAGTTGGTGGTGCCATCGAGGGGATCGATCATCCAGGCGTAGGTGCCCTGCGGGGATCCCTGTTGGCCGGATTCTTCCGTCAAGATCACGTCTTCGGGGAAGTGCCGCCTCAAGATTTTTATGATCAGCTCCTCGGAAGCGCGATCCGCTGTCGTCACCAGGTCGCCCGGGCGTTTCTCCTCAATGGCAAGGTTGCCCCCCACGTAACTGCGCAGCAAAGCCCCTGCCTCCAGAGCCGCCTCTGTGGCCACATCCAACCGACGCAACAGGGCCTCCGTCACACCCACACCTCAAGGCTACAAACCTGCTACCCAGAATAGCCCGCCCGCGGCCAAGGCTGTGGCTCCCAAGGGATCCGTTAAAACACGAGTAGCTTTGACTTGAACCCAAACCTAATTTTCTTTGGGAAACGGAGTATCTCCAAAGCCGCCTGTGGCGTATAGTAGGGTACATCAAGGCTTGTGGGTTTTCCGACAGCCTGCCGAGGCCGAGTTTTTTGGAA
>NZ_JANSJB010000048.1:13996-19413 GCF_047462355.1 Synechococcus sp. H55.9
GCAACCAAGGGTGAGGGATCCGGGGTGAGCCGTTCAGGTCGAGCCTTGATGGTGGTGGGAACTTCTTCCCATGTGGGCAAAACCCTTTTGGTAACGGCCCTCTGTCGCCTTCTCAAGAAAGCAGGAAAAAGGGTTGCCCCTTTCAAAGCTCAGAATATGTCCCTCAACGCCTATGTCACCGCCGAGGGCAAAGAGATCGCCTACGCGCAGGCTCTGCAAGCCTGGGCCGCCGGGATCCCGCCTGCGGTGGAGATGAACCCGATCCTGTTGAAGCCCCAGGGCAACCTGACTTCCCAGATCGTCTTGAATGGAGTGGCGGTGGGCACCTGCCGCGCCGGCGAGTATTACGAACGCTGGTTTGCGCCGGCCTGGCAAGCGGTCAAAGAAGCCCTGGCCCGCTTACAACAGCAGTACGACTGGATCGTTTGCGAGGGGGCAGGCAGCCCGGCGGAGGTGAACCTCAAGCATCGGGATTTGGCAAATATGCGGGTCGCCTTGCATTTGGGATCCCCCACTTGGCTGGTGGCGGACATCGACCGGGGTGGGGCGCTGGCCCATGTGGTGGGCACGCTGCAACTGCTGGAACCGGAAGAACGAGCCCTGATCCGCGGCATTGTTATCAACAAGTTTCGCGGCTCGCGGGAGCTGCTGCAGCCCGGCCTGGATTGGCTGGAGAGCTACACCGGGATCCCGGTGGTTGGGGTTCTGCCCTGGCTGGATTGGGTGCTGCCCCAGGAAGATTCGCTGGGCATCGAGGCCGGCCCCCAACTCTGGGAAAATCGCCGTCCCAGGCGGGAAGACTCCCTGGAAATCGCCGTGGTTCGCCTGCCCCAGGTGGCCAATTTCTCCGATTTCGACCCCTTGCTGGCCGAGCCCAGCGTCCATCTGCGCTGGATTCACCCCGGCCAAAGCCTGGGATCCCCCGATGTCGTCATCCTGCCCGGCAGCAAAACCACCCTCAAGGATCTGTTGGCATTGCAAAAGACCGGCCTGGCCGACCAACTGCGCCACTATTCCGGCCACATCGTCGGCATCTGCGGCGGACTGCAGATGTTGGGGGAAACCCTCGCCGATCCCGATGGCCTAGAGGGAGTTGCCGGCACCTACCCAGGGCTGGGCTTTCTCCCTCTGACCACTGTTTTGCACCCCACCAAAGTTACCCGGCAGGTGCAGACACAAAGCTGCTGGCCCGCTCCTGCTCCCGTCCAGGGGTACGAAATCCACCAGGGATCCACCCAGGCGGATCCCGCTGGCTGCCTGCCGATCTTCGACCAAGAGAACCTGGGCTGGCGGGATCCCACGGGCCGGATTTGGGGCAGCTATCTGCACGGCCTCTTCGACAATCACCGCTGGCGGCGACACTGGCTAAACGAGTTGCGCCGCCAAAAAGGCTGGGATCCCTTGCCGGAGCTGGAAGGCCACTATGCTCAGCAGCGGGAGCAATTGCTGGAGCGGCTGGCGGAGCGGTGGCGGCCCCACCTGGACTTGCGCCTGTTGCTGGAATAGCCCTCACCCCCGGCCCCTCTCCCATCCCAAGCGCTCCGCGCCGCTCACGCGACCACCCCCGGCCCCTCTCCCATCCCTCACCCCCGGCCCCTCTCCCAGAGGGAGAGGGGGGTTAGGGAGTTGCCGCCGGTTGCAGGGCGCGATCCAGGAGTTCCATCGGGTGATAAATGGGGATCCCGGCTTTGCCCTGCAGGTGCTTCTGGATTTGCAGGCGGCAGCCGATGTTGGCGGAGACGATCCCCTGGGCACCAGTGTTGAGGAGGTTGGCCACCTTCTGGGATCCCAGCTCATCTGCTATCTGGGGTTGCAGCAGGTTGTAGACGCCGGAGCTGCCACAGCAGAGGGCGGCATCGACGGGATCCCGCAGCTCCAGCCCCGGAATCTGGCGTAGCAGTTGCCGCGGCTCTTGGCTGAGGCGTTGCCCGTGCAGCATGTGGCAGGCATCTTGGTAGGCCAGCACCAAGGGATCCGGCTGCAGGGGGTACAGGGGAGCAGTCAGCCCCACCTGAGCGAGAAACTCCTGGATATCCTTGACTTTGGCCGCAAACTGGGCCGCTTTCTCGTGGTAGTCGGGATCCTTGGCCAAAAGGTGGCCGTACTCCTTGAGGGTGTGGCCGCAGCCGGAGGCAGTCACCAAAATGGCATCCAGTTCGTAGCCGGCAAAAGCATCCACCATCTGGCGGGCTAGGGTTTCTGCCTGCTGCAGTTGCCCTTGGTGGTGGGGCAAGGCCGCACAACAGCCCTGGGCAGGCGGGATCACCACCTCACAGCCGTTGTGGGTCAAGACGCGAATGCTGGCCTCGTTCACCTGCGGGGTAAACAGGCGCTGCACGCAGCCGAGGATCAGCCCCACGCGAAAGCGGCGCTCGCCCACCGCCGGGATCTGCTCCGGGTAGCGCTTGGGCAGCAGTTGCTCCACCTCCAGAGGGGGCATGAGCGATTCCATAGCCGCCAGTCGCGGGGAGACTTTTTCCAGCCCTTGGCGGATCCAGGCGCCGATCCCCATCTTCTGATAGAGCCAAAGCGGCCAAAGCAGAGGCCGCAGCCGCTCCGGGTAGGGGAAGAGGAAGAAGATAAATTGGCGGTACAGGCGATCCCAAAGACCGCGTGGGTAGTTGCGCTCGATTTGCGGGCGGGTGGCGGCAATCAGCCGGTCGTAGCGCACTCCTGAGGGGCAGGCGGTAACACAGGCCAAACAGCCCAGGCAGGTATCGAAATGGGAAACCGTGGCCACCGAAAGGGAAATCTGCCCCTGATTGAGGGCGTCCATCTGATAGATGCGCCCCCGCGGCGAGTCTGTCTCCTTGCCGAGGACGCGGTAGCTGGGGCAGGTGGTCAGACAAAACCCGCAGTGCACACAGGCATCGATTAGCTTGGGATCCGGCGGATCCAGGCTGTCAAAACTTGGCCCTTTGGATGAGCTCATTGGCCTCGACCTGTTCTCAACACTTCATCAACCCCGCAAGGAGAGGATTGGCCGTTCGGGGATCCCGCCGTCTCCTTTTGCTTCCGGGTTTTTTTGCATCTTAATCTGGGAACAGAGCGGCTGAGACTTCTATCCAGATCCAAACGCTCTTTGCATCCGTACTACCCTAGAGAAGGGACTTACCCGACCGATTTCTCCTCGTCGATCATTTCCAATGCAAGTGCAAGACCTCCTCACCCAAGCTCTTGTGGGCGCAGCTCTCTCCAGTTTGAGCCTATCTGGAGCGGCTTTGGCCCAGCCCAACCTGCGGGAGCTGCCCCCCGATCTGGCCGAACAGCTCACCACGGAGCAGATCTTGCAGGCCTGCGCCGCCAACCAAGCAGACACCCTGCCCAGCCCCTTCCCAGACGTGGTGCCGACCGATTGGGCCTACAAGGCGGTGCTCACCCTCTACTACTGTGGGGCCTACCGGGGGGCCATTCCCCCGGAGACCTTCCGGCGCCACCTGGAGCAACAACGGGGATCCCAAACTTAGCTCCCTGTCGGATACATCTCCTGGATGAGGTGGGCATAGCGCTCGGCTACCGGGTTGCGCTTGATCTTCAGCGTCTGGGTCAGGAGGCCATTTTCCACGCTCAGGGGCTCTGGCAAAAAGCGGAAGTCGGCAATTTGCTCGTGCGCTTGGTAGCCGGGACGCTCCTGGATGCGGGTTCGCACCTCCCGCAAGATCAACGCGCGCACCTGCGGGTGGGCCAGCAGCTCGGCCTCAGCAGCCGGGATCCCTTGCCCGGCGGCCCAAGCCTTGAGGGCGTCCAGGTTGGGGTAGATGAGGGCGGCCAGTTTCTTTTGGTCCTGGCCGACAATTACCATTTGGCTGATGTAAGGGGATTGCAGGCAGGCATCTTCCAGCGGCTGGGGCTCGACGTTCTCTCCGTTAAGCAGCACGATCACGTCCTTGGCCCTGCCGGTGATCACCAGTTGCCCGTCGGGGGTGAGCCAGCCCAGATCCCCTGTTTCAAACCAGCCGTCGGGGCTGAGCACCTGGGCGGTCGCCTCTGGATTGTTGTAGTAACCCATCATCACCTGCGGCCCCCGCGCCAGGATCAGCCCCTTCGCACGGGGGGGCAGCGGCTGCCGGGTTTCCGGATCCACAATGCGAAACTCCGTGCCCGGCAAGGGGGGGCCCGCCGTGCCGCGCACATTGTTGTCGGGACGGCGCGCGCACAGCACTGGCGAGGTTTCCGTGAGGCCGTAGCCGTTGAGGATGGAAATGCCCACCACCTCGTAAAACAGGTCCAGATAGGCGGGCAGGGATCCGCCGCCGCTGATGGCCTGTTGAAAATTGGGGCCTAAAGCCTGCCGCACCTTGCGGTAGATGAGCGCATCGGCCAGGCGGTGCACAGGCCAGAGTAGCCCCTGTTGCAGGCGGGCCCCCACTCGCACCCAAGGGCTGACGCCGTAGTGCAAAATCGACCGGTTGCCGGCTATCCGCCCGGCGAGCACGTAGCCTTCGCTGGCCGCCATCAAGGTGCGGATCAGCCGCTGCATGAGGGGGCTTTTTTCCTTTAATTGTCTCTGGATCCCTTCGTAAACCGTCTCCCAGATGCGGGGCACTGCCACCAGATAGTGGGGCTGCTCCTGTTGCAAATCCTGCTTGATAAAGCGAGGGTTGGTATAGACCAGCGTACAGGCCTGGCTGAGGAGAAAATACTCGCAGGCCCGCTCATAAGAATGCCAAGTGGGCAGAATGGTCAGCACCTTATCCCCTGGCCGGGGCTGTACAACCACACTCAAGTTCTCCACCTGGTGCATCAGGTTGCCGTGGCTGAGCATCACCCCCTTGGGGCGACCAGAGGTGCCAGAGGTGTAGATGATGGTGGCCAACTGGGATCGCTCCAGCCGCGGCGGCTCGTAGCGGCCTTCCCGCCCTTTCTGCAGCCACTGAGAAAAGTTCAATACTCCTGCCTCTTCTTCATCGGAAAGCAGCAGCAGCCGCTCCAGGCCCAGCTCCTGCACAACCGGCTGCACCCGCCTCAGGGTCTTCACATCCTGGGCAATCAAAGCCGTGCTGCCGGAGTGACGCAAAATGTAGCCCAGCTCAGCCGGATCCGCCACGGCGCTGCGGGGCACATTGACCGCTCCCGTAAACAGCGTGGCCAGATCCGCCATCAGCCAGCGGGGGGAATTATCGGCAAAAATGGCCACCCGATCCCCGGGGCGAATGCCCAAAGCTTGCAAACCGGCAGCCAAGGTCTGAATGCGGCGAAAGAGCTGACCATAAGAAATCTCAAAGACTGGCTGGGCATGGGGATCCCTGAGGGCAGTGTGATCGGCAAACTTTTCGGCCAACACTTGCCAGATGTTGAGCAGCGTCGTGCTAGCGGGGGTAGCAGCAGCGGAGACAGTCGTCATAAATCTGTACCCTAAATCACATTTACAGTCTAGTGAACTTGGGCTTTTTCCCCAGACACCCCCAGGACAGTTC
>NZ_JANSJB010000049.1:0-7340 GCF_047462355.1 Synechococcus sp. H55.9
AGGGAGGGGGGGAAGCTGGACGAGCAAGGGCTGGTGAACAACTGTACCCACCTGGGCTGCACCTTCCCGTGGAACCCGCTGGCCGAAGAGTTCCAGTGTCCTTGTCACGGATCCCGCTATGCGGCTGATGGCTCGGTGATTCGAGGGCCGGCAGCGCTGCCTCTGAAACTGGTGCGGGTGGAGGTGCGGGAGGGGTGGATCTGGCTCTCTCCCTGGTTGGATGTCGATCCGCGAACGGGGAGTCTGCCCTGGTGGGTGTGAAGGAGGGCGCTCTTGGGATCGGCTTCTGGCCGCAGGTTTTTTTCATCAAGTTCAGAAAAGAGGGGGCATTTTCTATGGCTCGCGTCGTCATCATTGGGGCTGGGCTGGGAGGGCTGCCTACTGCCTACGAGCTGCGGCATCTTTTGCCGCAGGGATCCCACCAGGTAACTGTAGTCAGCAATACTCCAAAGTTTACGTTTACCCCTTCTCTGCCGTGGGTGGCGCTGGGCCTGAAGCGGCTGGCGGACATTCAGGTGGAGCTGCCGCAGCGGCTGGAGAGGAAGGGGATTGAATTTATCCAGGGCACGGTAACCGACTTGCAGCCGCCAAAGCGCACCCTGCGGGTTAACGGGGAGCCTCTGGCCTACGACTACTTGGTGGTGGCCACGGGAGCGGAGTTGGCCTTGGACGCCATCCCAGGTCTGGGGCCGGAACAGGGGTTTACCCAGTCGGTGTGCACGCCGCACCATGCTTTGCTAGCTCAGAAGGCGTGGGCAGAGTTTCTCCGCCAGCCGGGGCCGCTGGTGGTGGGGGCGGTGCCGGGGGCCAGTTGTTTTGGGCCGGCCTATGAGTTTGTCTTGCTGGCCGAGGGGCAGTTGCGAAAAAGAGGGCTGCGGGAGCAGGTGCCCATCACCTTCATCACGCCGGAGCCCTATGCTGGCCATTTCGGGATTGGCGGCATGGCGGGGGCCGAGGAGCTGGTGAAACGGCTGCTGGCCCAGCGGCAGATCCGGGTTTTGGCCAATACTGCCATTGCCTGTGTCGAAGAGGGGGAAATCGTGCTGGCAGAAGGGGAGCGGATCCCTTTTGCCTACGCCATGCTGCTGCCGCCCTTCCGGGGAGCCCAGTTCCTGCGGGAAGTCCCCGGCCTGACGGACGCCCGCGGTTTCCTGCCGGTAACTTCCACCTACCAGCATCCCGACTTCGATAGCTTCTATGCGGTGGGCGTGGTGACCCAGCTAGCCCCTTCCGAGACAACCCCTTTGCCGGTGGGAGTGCCCAAAACCGGCCAGATGACCGAGGCGATGGGGATGGCAGTGGCGCACAATATCGCCCTGCGCCTGGGAGCCCTGCGGGGGGAACCCGTGAGCCCGACGCTGGAAGCCATCTGCTTTGCCGACTTCGGCGATACGGGCATTCTCTTTTTGGCGGATCCTGTCTTGCCGGTGCTGGGGCGCCGCCGCCGCGCCCTGGCCGTACAAGGGCCATGGGTCAGTTGGCTCAAGTCCGCCTTTGAGCACTATTTCCTGGCCAAGATGCGCTGGGGGTGGGCGGTGCCTTGGTTTGAGCGCCTCAGTTTGCAGGGGGTGGGGCTCTCTCTGATAGAGCCCATCTCCAAGCCATTGGGAGATTTGGTCTCCCCTTAGAAAAGTTCCGATTTTCTCGTCACGCTCAAGTTACGCCGGACACTTGCGCTATGAAAACTCAAGTCGGCAGGTTGCAACAACAAACGTTTTCCGGCTGGAGCTGGGGCCACCTGGGCTGGGCGCTGCTCTTCCTCTCGCTAGGGGGGCTGGGCGGCTGGCTGCTGGGATCCCAAGGCCGGCCCGGCCAAGGGGGGGCAGCTTTGGAGGTTGCCGGTCGCGTCGGCGGGACAGGGTCCCTGGAAGCCACCGAGGCCGCCCCGCTGACCACGCTGGAGGTCAAGCCACGGGAAATCAGCCAAGAGCGGATCCTGGTGGGCAGCCTAGAGGCCGTGGAGCGCACCCCCCTCAGCAGCCGCATCGTGGGCCGAGTCGTGGAGCTGCCGGTTCAGGAGGGGCAGCGGGTGGCGGCTGGATCCCTGATTGCCCGCCTGGATATCAGCGATGTGCAAGCCGCCCAGCAACAGGCCCAAGCCCAGCGGCAACAGGCTGAGGCGCAACTGCAGCAGGCCCAAGCAGGCCTTCTGGCCGCCCAGGCGGGGGTGAGGGGAGCGGAAGAAGCCTTGCGCCAGGTGCAAGCCCAGAAGCAGCAGGCGGAAGCGGAGCTGCAGGAGGCCCGTTTGCACCAAGAGCGGATGCAGAAGCTGCACGCCGAAGGAGCCGTGGCCCAAGCCCAGGTGGATCAGGCCAATACGCGGGTAGCCGTGCTCCTGGGCCGCCTGGCCCAGCTCGAGGCCGGGATCCAGCAGGCCGAACAGGGATTGACCCAAGCACGGGCCCAGCTTGCCCAGGCGGAAAGCCGGATCCCTGAGGTGCAGGCAGCCATGGCCCAGGCCCAGGCAGGGGTGGCGCAAACCCAAGCCAACCTTGCCTACGGAACCCTGGTTGCCCCCTTTGCCGGCGTCGTCACCCGCAAGTATGTGGAGGTAGGGGCTTTGGCGGGGCCGGGCCAGCCGATTGTGGAGCTAGAAAGCAGCGAGCGGCTGCGGTTTTCCGTGGCCTTGCCCGAATCCCTGGCCGGCCAAATCCGGGTGGGACAAGCGGTGCCCATCAGCATCGACAGCCTCAACCAAACCGTGGAGGGAACCATCCGCCAAATCATCCCCAGCGCCGACCCCAGCTCAAGAACGGTGGAGGTGAAGGTGGAGATTCCCCCGCTCCCCGGAGCAATGCCGGGCATGCTGGGCCGTCTGAAGTTGGCAGGAGAAACCCGCCAAGCCCTGCTCCTGCCCCAAGCAAGCCTGGTAGAACAGTTCGGCCTTACGGGCGTGTACCGGCTGGTGGACGGCAAGCCGCTGTTTACGCCCGTGGTGGTGGGATCCCGCTATGGGGATCAGGTGGAGATCCACAGTGGGCTACAGCCTGGAGACGAGGTAATCCAGGAAGCGGCTGCCGTCCGGGCTAGATCCTTCTGAAAACTGTTTCCTAGGACAGAAGCCCAGAGTTCTGCTGACTTTCTTGATTTCCACCGGGCTTGCGGGGCTTTCGCCGCTGCGACCTTGTCGGGCTGAGGCAGCGGAAAGAAGTCCCTCACCGCCCTGAAGCTTTTCTCCTCGCCCCGCTTGCAACAGCGTCGCAGAGTGATGGCTACGGAGCGGGCAAGCTTCTTGATCTGGGTGGGAGAAAACCGTCCTCTGGGCTGCGCCTGGGAACCCTGGGAGCGACCCAGAACCTGAACCCGTCTTGGTAAATCCAGTTTCTTTTTGGGTATACTTCCGCTATACTCATCTCGTACAGATTCCGAGTTCCTTCCCCTGAAGATGACCTGGCGCGCTCCCTTTTTTGGCTACTTTAGCTTTCCCTGGCAACGACCAGGGCGGAAGGGTGGCGCGTAAACTATAGAGCCTAGGTTTACCCGAGTCAGTCCTGAAGCCCTGAGCCCAGTGCCAGGGCTTTTTTGATGGCTCGATGCTCCATTCCCTCACTTCCCATCCCTTGCACACAATCTTGCCCACGATGAAGGACAGTTCTATGCCCCCCCAAACCGACAACTGCAACATCCAAGAGGTGACTCCCTTGATTGCCCCTGCTGCTGTCAAGGCCAAGCTGCCGCTGACGGAAGCGGCAGCCCAAGTGGTGCTCTCCACGCGGCAAGCCATCCGCGACATCATCCACGGGCGGGATCTCCATCGCTTGGTGGTGATTGTCGGCCCCTGTTCCATCCACGATCCCGAAGCGGCCTTGGAGTATGCCCACCGCCTCAAGCGGGTGGCCGATCGAACCCGCGAGCACCTGGTGATTGTGATGCGCACCTATTTTGAGAAGCCGCGCACCACAGTGGGCTGGAAGGGCCTCATTAATGATCCCCACCTGGACGGCTCCTGCGATATTGCCACTGGCTTGCAACTGGCCCGTTCCATCCTATTGCAGATCAACGAGCTGGGCTTGCCCTGTGCCACAGAAATGTTGGATCCGGTAACTCCCCAATACACCGCAGACCTGGTGAGCTGGGCGGCCATCGGCGCCCGAACCATCGAAAGCCAGACCCACCGGGAAATGGCCAGTGGCCTCTCTATGCCCGTGGGCTTCAAAAATGGCACCGACGGGCGGCTGGAAATTGCCCTCAACGCCATTCTCTCCGCCAGTCACCCCCACAGTTTTCTGGGCATCGGCCAAGACGGCATGACGGCCCTGGTGAAAACCACCGGCAACCCAGACCGGCACATTGTGTTGCGCGGCGGCGGCGGCAAGACCAACTACGGCCCGGAAGATGTGGCGCGGGCGGCGCTGCTGATGAAGGATCAAGGGATCCCGCGCTCGGTGATGGTGGACTGCTCCCACGACAACTCCCACAAAGACTACCGCCAGCAGGGAGCCGTCTGTCGGGCAGTGCTGCGGCAGTACCAAGCAGGGCAGCGGGCCTTGATGGGGCTGATGCTGGAGAGCAACCTCAACCCAGGCAAGCAAACCTGGCAGGAAGGGGCACCACTCAAGTACGGCGTTTCCATCACCGACGGCTGCATCGGCTGGGAGGAGACCGAGGATCTGTTGCAGGAGATGGCAGCAGTCGTAGCAGGGAAAACCTTGGCTTTGAATCACTGAAAAAGCCCTGCAAGACCCAAGCAAGGCAATAAAGTTGTGCTCGGCAGCAGTGCAACTCCCCTCTCCCTCTGGGAGAGGGGCTGGGGGTGAGGGCTGACTCCCTCTGGGAGAGGGGCTGGGGGTGGTCGCGTGAGCGGCGCGGAGCGCTTGGGCTGACTCTCTCTGGGAGAGGGGCCGGGGATAAGGACAACTGCTGCCAGAGCATCAGACGGGATCTAGGAGTTAGCAGAAAGGGGTACGCTGGCAAGGCTAAGATCCGATTGACCCAGTTCCGTTCCCTGCTCCCGCAGCGGGCGGGATGGGTCAACTTGGAAGCTGTTGATCCCTGCAACCTCTTCTGACCCTGTGCCGACGCTACAACTGGCCTCGCCAACTTCCGCGGCCTGGATCGAGCAGGCCATTCGCCACCTCGACCTGATTTTGCTAGATCACGCCAACTGCGAGAAGAAAGCAGCGGGCAATGCCCTCAGTTTGCTGTTTCGCTACCCCGCCAACGGGCGGCTGGTGGAAGCCCTTTCACCACTGGCGCGGGAGGAGCTGCAGCACTTTGAGCGGGTTCACCGGCACCTGCAACGGCTGGGGATCCCGATCAGGCCCCTCTCGGCTGCTCCCTATGCCAGCCGCCTCAACCAGCACCTACGCCGCTCCGAGCCGGAGCATCTCTTGGATGCACTGCTAGTGGCCGCCATCATCGAGGCCCGCAGCCACGAACGCCTAGGCCTGCTGGGGATCCACGTCCCCGACCCGGAGCTGCGGCAGTTTTACCTCTGGCTGGCGGCGGCTGAAGAGCGGCACTGGCAGTTGTATTTGGATCTGGCGCTAGAACAGTTCCCCGCCGAGCCGGTGCAGGAGCGGCTGGACGCTTTGCTGCAGGTGGAAGCCGAGATCCTCTCCACCCTTCACCCCGAGCCTCGTGTCCACAGCTAACCTCTCCCCTTCCCGTGCAACCCCATGTTCCAGGCAACGCGGCGGTGGCTGGCCCTCTGGTACACGGTGGTAACGGGGGTGTTTTTGTTGCTGTTTGCCGGCAGCTTCTACTGGTATGTGCAGTCAACCCTGATTGAGCGGGTGGACGACACGCTGGGCCATGTGGTGGAAATTGTCGAGCGCTCCCTGGTGGTGGACGAGAGCCTCTTGGACCCGCAGCAGGCCCGCCACAGCTTGGAAGCCAGCTTTCGGGATGATCCCAGCACCCTAGCAG
This sequence comes from Synechococcus sp. H55.9, assembly GCF_047462355.1. NCBI lineage: Bacteria > Bacillati > Cyanobacteriota > Cyanophyceae > Synechococcales > Synechococcaceae > Synechococcus > Synechococcus sp. H55.9. Next base: position 5,869 of record NZ_JANSJB010000049.1, read on the forward strand.
ACGACCACATCGACCTGGAGTGGTTTGATCCCCAGGGATCCCTCATCTGGTCCACCGTGCCCGGCGGCATCCCTGCCCCCCTGCTGACGGAGGGATCCCTGCACACCGCCCGCATCGCGCCTGGGTATTGGCTGCGCCAGTTCACCGAGCCGATCCTGGCCAGTGGGAAGCTGCTGGGGTATTTGCGGGTCAGCCACCCCTGGTTTGAGGTGAGCAAGCCGACACGCCAGCTCATTCGGGATCTCAGCCTCTGGGTAGCGGCCAGTTTGGCCTGTGTAGGAGGAATCGGCTGGCTGCTCTCCGGTTTGGCCATGCAGCCCATCCGCCAGTCTTACCAGCAGCTCAAGCAATTTACCGCCGATGCCTCCCACGAGCTGCGCAGCCCCTTGGCCAGCATCCAGACCACGGTACAGGTGGCTTTGGCAGACTCCCAATTGGATGCCGACACCCGCCAGCGCTGGCAGATGGTGGAGCGGCTGTGCCTGCGGCTGGGCCGGCTGGTGGACGACCTGCTGTTTCTGGCCCGCCACGACAGCGGCATGGTGCCTTTCCAGCCCCGCTGCTGTGCCCTGGATGCTCTGCTGCTGCAGGTGGTGGAAGAGTTGCAGGGCTTGGCCAACCAAAAAGGGATCCGTCTAAAGCTGGATATGGCCGCCCCCCCAGAGGAGACAGGAGGGGATCCCTTTGCCTTTTGGGGGGATGAAGAGCAACTGGCCCGCCTGTTCACCAACCTAATCGAAAACGCCCTTCTCCACACCCCCCCCGGCGGCGAGGTGCAGGTGCGGCTAAAACAGCGGCTGCGCTCCGGATCCCCAGAACTGGTGCTGCAGGTGCAAGATACCGGGCCGGGGATCCCACCCCAGGCACTGCCCCACCTGTTCGACCGTTTCTACCGGGTGGATCCGGCCCGCAGCGGGGATCCCAATCGGCGGTCGGGCTCAGGTTTGGGGCTGGCCATTGTCAAAAGCATCGCCGAGCAGCACCGGGGACAGGTGCGGGTTGAGAGCAAGGTGGGGCAGGGATCCACCTTTGAGGTGATTTTGCCCCAGCGACGATTGGAAACTTGCACTCCAGAAACTGTCTAAAGGTGCTCTAGAAAACAGACAATCCTTGGACAGTATGTTAAATTCAGACTAAAGTTCAGTCTACTCTTTACTGCAAACATCCTGGCTTAATAGCCTTACTTTTGAGCCGAGGCTCTTTTTCTGACTTTCCGTCATTTTCTGTTTCCGGATTTCAGAATTTCTCTTTAAAAGCAAAGTCAGGACTAAGACAGATGAGGCGGAACTGGATCCCAGCCTCTGCTTTCTCTTGCAAGTTGCCGGCAGGGTAGTAAGCCGACTGCTTGAGTATGTCTGTTTACCGGCAAGTCCGGAGAAGTTCCTCTCCCCCTCCTCCAAAAAAATGTATCGTTTCCAAGTTCGCGCCACCACTCAGCCCGGTGATCGAATTGCCCTGGTGGGATCCAGCCC
>NZ_JANSJB010000049.1:7440-9162 GCF_047462355.1 Synechococcus sp. H55.9
TCCAAAAAAATGTATCGTTTCCAAGTTCGCGCCACCACTCAGCCCGGTGATCGAATTGCCCTGGTGGGATCCAGCCCTCGGTTGGGCGCCTGGGATCCGAGCCGCTGTGTTTGGCTGCAGACGGATCCCGCTTGTTATCCGCTCTGGTGGGTGGAGTTGCCATTAGGCCCGGCAGATGGCACTTCTGGCCCCCTATCCTCCGGGGAGTGGCCTCAAGAGACCCCTCGAGTGGAGTACCGATATCTGCGCGTTCAGGCCGATGGCGAAGTTATTTGGGAAGCTGCCGATAGGAATCGCTGGGTGCCGCTTGAGCCTCAGCCTTTGCCATCAGTTTTGATCGTGGAAGATGGCGAGTTTGGCCGGATCCCTTCCTGTCCTTACGGCTATTTTGCCACCCCTATTCTTGAGCCTGAGCCTGAAGATTTGCCGGGACTGAAGATAGTTGTTTTGGGTAGCTCCGTTGCCCTGGGGTGCAGCGCCTGGCTATTGCGAGGTTGGGCCTGGCTGTTGCAGAAAGCCTTGCGGGAGTGCTACAGCCATCGGGTGCGTAATCTCTCGGAATTGGGGGCTACGGTCAGCCGAACGCTGGCACGGTTTGATCAAGTTGTCGTTCCCGAACAACCGGACGTGGTAATTGTGGCCTTGTCGTTGGGAAATGAGGGCTTGGCCACGGCTCTGCCGGAGCATCGACGTGCCGTCCAAAGGCGGTTTGAAAACGGCCTGCGACGCCTGATTGAGAAGATTCAAAATATAGGCGCTTTGCCCATCTTGGCAGGGGTCTATCCTCACGGCGACTATGGTCCAGAACAGCATCTGCTTCTGCAGGAAACTCAGCAAAAGATGCTCGGTTGGGGATGCCCTGTGTTCAATTGGCTGCCCATCCTAGACGATGGCCAGGGCCGCTGGAAACCAGACCTTGCTTTTGACCCAGCTCACCCCAATTCCAGGGGGCATCAGGTCATGTTTGAGGCCATCGATCTCTCGCTCTTCGAGCCCGGCCAAGTTCTGTCGGCTCGTGGAAAGCTGGCTCAATCCACTGCAGAACGAATCATTTTTGAAGACGGCAATGGCTTTTGGGTAGCTGCAGAAATAGGCAGAGATCAATTTCGCATCGTGAATATAACCCCCTACCCTTATACCCTTGCGCCAACTTGGCAATCTTTGCAGACTGCTTTCCAAAAATCACGCCTGCAGCCGGGACTGTATATTGGCAGAAGCGATGCAAGGATAGGAGACAAGACCCTACATTTACTTTCCATACAAGAGGACAGTTCGGTTCAAACCACCCTCTCCATTCCTGCAGATGCCGACCTCATCTTCTCCCCAATAGCTCAGTTCTTTTCCGCAGAAGCAGTAGAAACGATCTTCGAGGATGGATCCCTGATCCTGCTCAAGCTCAGTGGATCTTCAAAAGGCTCTTCTGATCCCAGGCCTCGCCTGTGCGTGATCAATCGGAGCAATCACGAGTACAACATCCACCCCATGTGGAAGGAAGTGCGGGCTGCCCTCAGAGCTCTGCCACCAGGGGTTTATGAGGATCCCCTCTATCGCGATGCTCCTTTCCGCACGTTGATGATTGGAGAAGGGGGGTTGGAAAGCCGGGTCAAGGCCGCTCCCAACTCGGTCATGCTATTGGAATACACATGCGCCTTATCTGATATTCATCGCGTTGCTGTTGTTCCCCTGGGGGATCGCTGTGCGGTGCGAATGCTGCTCTACAAG
>NZ_JANSJB010000049.1:9262-19296 GCF_047462355.1 Synechococcus sp. H55.9
GCGCCTTATCTGATATTCATCGCGTTGCTGTTGTTCCCCTGGGGGATCGCTGTGCGGTGCGAATGCTGCTCTACAAGCTGGAATACGATGGGCCTGCATTTCCTTTTGATTTGACCCGCACCAGCAACCTAGCGGATGTGGCCGATATGATCCACCACGATTTTCAGGGCATGTGGGATCCCCAATACTTGCGCTACAGCCCTGCAGATCGCCGCATTTATCACAGCAAGTGGACAGGCCTATCTTTTGGCCATGAGGTGGAAGAAGGGGAAGATCCACTGCGGGACATGAGCCCTATCTACGAGCGGATGCGAACCCGCTACACAGCCCGTGCCAAGCGTTTTCTACATGTTTTGGAAAAGGCAGACAAGATCTTGTTTGTTCGCACAGGCGGCTGTCAGCGGGGCGCAGTGATCGACTTGATGGATAAATTGTCGACCAAGTGCAAGGGCAAACCCTTTCTGCTCCTCATCATTTCCCCCCAGTCTTCGGATGAGTTTGCCGGGATCCCCAATGTCATCCACTACGATATGGAGTTCAACCCCGACCGCATGTGTGCGGATCCTGAGCATTGGAAGTACTGCACAGGGATCATGAGGGATATTCTCCATTCCTTGGGGGTCTCTAGCCGCAATCTTTTCTGGTGCCCCCCACAACTGTAGGCGCCGACAATGGGCGGGTGGGGATAGAGCAGAAGTTTGAGGCGCTCCAAGGTGCTCAATCCAGAAAGCTGATGATCGGACTCGAACCGATGACCTGCTCATTACGAGTGAGCTGCTCTACCGACTGAGCTACATCAGCAACGGTTGATTCGATGGGGGAACCCGCCACTCCGGAGCAAGCAATCCCGATCTTGATCCTGGGCAAGCTTACTGATCTTACCTCATCCTTGCCTTACTCGGGATCCCCGGCGCCACAACCCCAGAGATAGCCCCAGCGTCAGCCACACCAACCAATCCCCCGTGCGGCTGTAGAAGGTGGTCTCAGAACGCCGCCTTACCTCTCCCGTGATCACCCCCCGCTGAAAGATGGGGCCGACCTGCTGGAGCCGACCTGAGGGATCCACCACCAGGTTGCCGCCGGTGTTGTTGACAAACACCATGCTACGCCGGTTTTCCACAGCCCGGAAAACCGAGAGCTTGCCGTGCAGCATCGGCCAGTGGCTATTGCCAAACCAGCTATCATCCGAAATCACGATCAAAGACTCGGCGCCATGACGGGTTAGAGCGCGGCTGGGCGCAGGCAGCACGCTCTCCAAGCAGATCATCACCCCCAAAGGCCCGAAAAGCTCGCCCCCGGCCAAAGGCCGATAGCCATCCGGCGAGGGCACATAGCGCCCCGACTCGAAATAGGGAAAGATCCACTGCTTGCCAAACCCATCCAGCAAGCTGCCCTGGGCGTCGAACAACAGGGCCATGTTCAACAATCGCTGCTGCTCCTCCGGCAGATGGGCTGTGCGGGGATCCGGCTCTGTTGCCCCCGTAATCAAAGCGCCTTCTGGCGGCAGAATCGCTTGCATCGGCTCGATCACATAAGGTTCCAGGGCGGTATTCAGCAGCCGCGCCCGCAGCGCCCCCTCCGGCCAAATCACCAATTGTGCGCCGGCGGCCACCCCCTGGGCAGAAAGTTGATGCAGCTCCCGGTAGCGCTCCCTGCGGTAGTCCCAACTGCGATCGGCTTCCAACCAAGCCACCTGCTGCACCGCCGCCACCCGAAAGCCGGGATCCCTGGCCAAAGCATCGAAGTAGGCCAGGCGCACGCTTCCATAAGCCAAGACCAGCCCCGTCAACCCCAGGCCCCAGGCGAGCGTACTCCAGAAATCCCTGTTCCTGAGCAGCTCATCCAAGCAGGTTCTCAGGGATCCTCGGGCCATCTGCCTGGCCATCTGCCAAAGCACCCCATTGACAAACACAGCAAAAAAGGTAACCCCCCAGATGCCTGTGATATCGGCCACCTGGATGGCAAGGGGCCAATCGAACAACAGGGAGCCCCAATGAAAGGGAATAGGCCACCAGAGCAAGCCCAACAGCCCATCCAAACCTGTCCAGACCGTGGCCAAGCCCAGCGGACGCGCCCAAGGCGGCAGGGGATGACTCAGATGCAAACTCAGGAGCGTAGCAGTGGTAAAGAAAAGGGGGATCAGGGGGGCCACCACCACGCCCCCCAAGATCTCCCAGGCGCTCAGCACCTTGACTGAGAAGGGATCCACCCAGAAGGCATACAGGCAAACCCAAAACCAAAGGCCATAGGCCAAACGCCACCGCGCCCACCCTTGCTGTTGTTCGCACAAGTCAAACAGCGGGGCTAGGCCCAGCAGCGCCCCCGGAAACCAATGCAGCCAGCGGTTGGGGGATCCCAGGCAAAGTAGCAGAATGGCCAGCCCCATCAGCCAGCGCCTGCCTGGGTTTCCTTTTTGGAGCAGATCCTGCTGTTGGGTTGAATCTCCCACTTTCAGCTTCATCAACAAGCGCCTAAATCTAAAGCTGTGTTAACATTTTGCATAACTTCAGGGGTCTGGCGCCTTCCGGCTTGGCTTGGGGATCTCGTCAGCGGTGCGTAGCACTATGGGCAAGGTTTTGGTTTTGAATGCCTCCTACGAGCCGCTCAACATCACCAGTTGGCGCAGGGCGGTTGTTCTGCTGCTCAAGGGCAAGGCCGAGCAAATCGAGCACAACGGTCGAGTGGTGTACGGCAACATTCCTTTGCCCACTGTCATTCGTCTGCGCCACTATGTCCACGTTCCCCACAAGGAGATCCCGCTCACGCGCCGCAACGTCCTCTACCGGGATGGGCACCGCTGTCAGTACTGCGGTTGCTACGGCGAAGACCTCACCCTTGATCACGTGATCCCGCGCTCCCGCGGCGGTGGAGATACTTGGGAGAACGTGGTCAGCGCCTGTGTGCGCTGCAACGTAAAAAAGGGCAACCGCACCCCCCGCGAAGCCGGTATGCCCCTGCTGCGCCAACCCCGCCGTCCCCACAGCACCCTCTACTTTGAAATCTCCAAAGCGGTTGACAGTGGTTCCCACCGAGAATGGTCCAAGTACGCCATCGGCCTGGAAGGGGATCCCCAAGAGGAACCGTTGGACAACGGCTAAGGATGGAGTTCTGACGTGGGGGCAGCTTTGGAAATGGGGGGAGAGGTGGTGGCCGGGATCCCCGTCTCGATCCACTGGTGGATCAGGGCATTGACCTGTTCGGGGCGCTCATCGTGAGGGCAGTGGCCGGCCTCCAGGAAGTATTCCACCGCCTGAGGGTAGTGAGCCCGGTAGAGCTTAGAGCGCTCGCGGGCCCGCATCCAGGGATCCCGTTCTCCCCAGATCAACAACAGCGGGCGCACCAAGCTGCGCAGCAGCTCATCCACGTAGCGTCCCTTCTGCCCGCCCCGCATCAAGGCTACAAACACATCGGCAGCCCCCGGATCCCGCGTGGGGCGGTGGATGTCTTCCACCAGTTGGTCTGTCACCGCCGCCGGGTCGTAGTAGACCTGCTTCAGCTTGGCCCGGATCACGTGCGGCTGTCGCAAGTACTGAAACAGCAAGTAAGATACCAGGCGCTGCCGCAGGCCCCAGCCCACCAATCCGCCCAGCCATTGCCGCCAGCCGCTCGGGGATCCTTTGAGCGTGGAGAACCCCCCTGCCCCATTCAAGAGCACCACGCCCCGCACCCACTCCGGCCACTCCGCCGCCAGACTGAGCACCACATAGCCGCCCAGGGAGTTGCCGATCCCCACCACGGGCCGACGGATCACCTGTTGGCAAAAGTCCCGCAGTTGATCCCGCCAGATTTCGGTGCGGTAGTCCCAGTTGGGCTTGGCGGAGCGACCGAAACCCAGCAAATCGATGGCATACACCTGATAGTGTTGCGCCAATTCGGGAATGTTTTTGCGCCAGTGGTCGGTGGAGGCCCCAAAGCCGTGCACCAAGAGCAAAGGCTGACCCTGCTCGCCTTGTTTGACATAATGAACCGACTGCCCTCGCCAAGTCCACCGCGCCGAAATGGGAGTGGCCGATGCCGATGTTGAAGCCATAGAAGTCGCTTGTAAGCTTTTCTTATTCTAGATTCTTTTAAATTCTGCTCAGCCGACTCTGGAGCTGTAGCCGCGCAGAGTATCCTAAACACGGATTGGACTTGCAGCATGATCGCCTTTTTGAGCGGCCACCTCGTCGCCATCGAATGGGGAGAGCGCAGCAGCCTCACCGTTGAGGTGCAGGGGATCGGCTATCGGGTCAAGGCCCCGGCGCGTTTTCTCAAGCAACTGCCCCCCATCGGAGAGCCCGTGCGGGTGTTTACCCACTTGGTGGTGCGAGAGACCGAGCTGGTGTTGTACGGGTTTGGCTCGCCAGCCGAGCGCGATTTGTTTGTGGAGCTCATCAAAGTTGCGGGGGTAGGGCCGGCTCTGGGTTTGGCTCTGCTGAATACCTTTGGCCTGCCGGAGCTGGTTCAGGCAGTGGTGACCGAAAACGTGCGCCTACTTTCCCTCGCACCAGGGGTAGGTCACAAAACGGCCCAGCGGCTGGCCTTGGAGCTGAAAACCAAGCTGGCCCACTGGCGACAAGGTTTGGAGAACGCAGATCGCCCCCTGGCCGGCGGGCCGCCCATGCCCATCCGGGAAGAGGTGGAAATGGCCTTGCTGGCCCTGGGCTACAGCGCTCAAGAAATTCAGGCGGCCCTGCAAGCTTTGCCCTCCCAGCCTCGCCCAACGGAAGAGTGGCTGCGGGATGCCATCACCTACCTCAGCCGCCAGCCATGAGCCCCTCTGTCCGCAAGCAGCCCCGCATCGGCATCCTGGGCGGCACCTTTAACCCTGTACATCACGGCCATTTGATCATGGCGGAACAAGCCCTTTGGCAGTTTGACCTGGATCAGGTGCTGTGGATGCCGGCAGGGGATCCCCCCCACAAGCCCCTGGCCGCCGGCGCCAGCAAAGCCGACCGCTTGGCTATGGTCAAACTGGCCATTGCCGACCACCAGCGCTTCGCCTGCTCAGAGCTGGAGATCCGCCGTCCGGGGCGCTCCTACACCATTGAGACGCTGCGCAGCCTTATCCAGGAGCAACCCAATACCCAGTGGTACTGGATCCTCGGCGTGGATGCCCTGCGGGATCTGCCCCAGTGGTATCGAGCCGAAGAATTGGCCCGCCTCTGCCACTGGATTGTCGCCCCACGGGTGGATGCCGGCGATGCCGCCCAGGTGTTGCGGTTGGTGGCCCAACAGTTGCCCATCCAGGCGGAAATCCTGGAAGCCCCTACCTTGACCCTCTCTTCCACCTACTTGCGGCGGCAAATCCAAAAGGGGGGATCCATTCGCTACCTGGTGCCCCCTGCCGTGGAGCACTACATCCGCCAGCACCGCCTCTACCTGCAGCGTGAAGAAGGGGAGGAATCCCTCCCCTCCGAATCAATCCGGTAGAAGTACCCCCAACCCCTTAGTAGGCCAAGCCCATGCTGCGGGTGGTTTCGGGGCCGAGATAGACCCGGATGCTCAAGAAATCCGTGGGGCAGGCAGTTTCGCAGCGTTTGCAGCCAACACAGTCTTCGGTGCGGGGAGAGGCCGCGATCATCCCGGCTTTGTTGTTCCCTTTCCAGGGCACCATCTCCAACACGTCGGTGGGACAAGCTCGCACACACTGAGTGCAGCCGATGCAGGTGTCGTAGATCTTGACCGAGTGAGCCATTAGCGTTCTCCAGTCGAGCAGGTTGAAAAGTTAAAAAAGATTGACCAATCGGCGTGGCAGCAACATCGCTGCGCAAGTGCCCTCAGTGTACTGTAGTCCTGCCAAGACACCCCAAGCTCCGATCCAAATGTTCAAACAAATTTACAGGATTGGGCTAGCGGAACGGCTGTCATAAGGGCCCCGGAGCCGTTGTTCCCGTTGGGCTAGGATCGCCTGAGAAAGACCAGGGCAAGGGATCCTATCAATGGGACGCTCGCTGCGGAATTGGAGAAGGCAAACCCAAGGCCAGATGCGCCGCCTGGGGCCTGTTTTGGCCGATATCCTCCAGGAGATCTACGCAGAGAACGTCCCTCGCCTGCGCCAATGGGATCGGCAGCTCACCGAGTGGGTGTACCGCCGCGGCTGGAGGGTGGATCCCTCCTTGCCCAAGGTGGCCATCTACGTGTTGGGCGCGGTGGTGATCCTGGCGATTCCGCTGCTCACCTTGGCGGTCTTGGTTGCCTTGGTTGCCTTTCTGGCCATCCAAATAGTTCAAAAATGGCCCCAGGAAGCCCCGGCAAGGGAGCGCCGTTATCTGCCCAGCGCCGACGCGGAGGACGACTCCGATCCCGGCCCAGAGAACTGGGATTTTTAGAGCCGGGCTAGCGGTCTTGTCGGATGCCCAAGCGCTGCTTCACCTGTCTGACCAGCTTTTGCTGGGAACGGTTTTCCAGCCTGTTCAGGCCGAGGGCGCCGGCCAGGATCCCCAACTGCAGCGCCAAGCTGGGCAGGGTGGTCTCCAGATCTCGCCCCGCCAAGGCCCGGAAGAAAAATACAAATGCCCCGATGGTGGCCGAGAATCCCACCGCCAGGTAGATGAAGCGCCGCAAACTCCGATAGGGAGCGGCCAGCTCCGTGAGCAGCCTCACCCGATCCGCCATCGGATCCTGGGGCAAGCTGGCTTTGGGCGAAGACTTGGGATCCGATTCTGCCATCGACTACACCTCCTCGGGCAACAGAAGGGGATCCCGACCGGAAACCCCCGCCAAAATGGCTTCGGCAGCGCGGCAGGCGGCCAGAATATCTTGCTCTTCCCCGCCCAGGTACACGCGGCCAAAGCTGCCAAAGGGCATCACCTCGAGGATGTTGATCCGGGCCGATTTTTCTGCCTCGTTGGCGGCCAGGGGGGCATAGCCTGCCGGCTGCACCTCCAGGATGTAGAGGGTTTGGCCGGCCAACAGCATTTGGCCGCGGCGGAAACGATTGATCAACTGGGTTTGGTGGGGATCGATGTTGCGGATGATCTGGCTGGAGATGATGCGCGGCTTGAGGCGCTCCTGTTCGCTCACCCCCAGAGCAGATAGAATGGCGCGGCCAGCCGTGCGGGTATCCCCCTGATTGCTGGAGTGTACCTCCAAAAGGCCGTAGAGGCGCTCCACCACCTGCAGCCCAGGCCTCACCGAAGTGGCTTTGAGGGCGATGTCCATGACGCGGTTGATCTCGATGCCGGGGGAAATCTCGACCCAGAGGGAAGTATCCCCTGGCAGGGGCAAAAAGCCCTGGGCCACCGTGCCCAGGTAGGCCGCGTACTGGGGCTGGAGCCGATCCAAAAACACATAACTGCGCAGGTCAATCCCCAAAGGAGTTCTCCCCCGTCTGTTGGGCTGGGTTGGACGTCGGACGACCGGGCCGGCATCCCTCCCTTTCTAGTCTCACGCCATCTCCTGGCTTTTGGGGAGAACGGCAGTTCGGGATCCCAACTTTTCCCCGCTACAGGCCACCCTGAGCCACCACCTTCACTGTTGTCAAAGCTTCCAGGTCAATGGGCCCGCGCACGTGCAGCCGCTGGGTGGAAATGCCCAAAGACAGGTCGCGAAACGCTCCCAAGGTGGGGATCCCGGCTCCCCGGCCTGCCGAGAGGGGGGACGTGTTGAGGTGGATCAGGGCGGCATCCACCTCCTGGAGAAAGCGCTGGGCTGCCGATTGGCTATCGGTGAGGATCGTCTCCGATTGACGACAGCCATTTTTGTTGATCCAGGCGATCGCCTCCGTCAGGTCGGCAACGGGCTGTAGGCGCAGATGAGGCTGTTCTGTGGAGTCAAAGCCCTCCCCAAGCGGGTGAAGCTGGGGGAATCGCTCCAGAATAGGGGCTGCTGCCTGTATATCGATCCCTTGACCCAGCAAGTCTTCAATCAGGGCGGTCAGATGATTGGCGGACCAATCGGTGTGGATCAGCAGCCAAAGGGTGAGGGGCTGATAAATCGGGATCCCTTCCGCGCCATACTGGGCCAGGGGATCCAACACAACTGACTTGACCAAAGGCCAGGGAGCCGTGCGATCCACGTAGATGTGGCCGTACCCCAGATGGGTGACCAGAGTCGGCACTTTGCTGGCCTGCAACAGGAACTCCACCCAGCCGGGGCGACCACAGGGGATCACCAGATCCACGTAGCGGGTTTGCTGCAACAACAGCAACAGTGGGGAATCGGCCTGAGGATCGGCCGTTTGGTCTTGGACGGGCAGGGTTTGAATGGCCCCTTCCGGGATCCCGTGCTCGTAGGCGGTCTCTGCCAACAGGTTGACCAGGGCCTGATGGGTTTTCTGGATAGGGCCGCTGCCGGCCAGAATCACGCCATTGCCCGTCTTGAGACACATGCCAATGCCATTCAAGGCAAACTCGGGGTAGATCTCGTAGACCAAGGCGATCAGCCCCAAAGGAACGCGGTAGCGGCCAATAAACAGCCCGTTGTCCTGACGGCACCCCCTCTCCAGGCTACCGATGGGATCCGGCTGTTGGGCCAAGAAAGCAAGCAACTGGGCGGATCGCTGCAGGCGCTCAGGAGTGAGCTTGAGGCCGTTGAGGATCCACTCCGGCAGGGTTTGCTCGCGGCAGCTTTCCAGGTCGAGGGTATTGGCCTCCAGCAGCAGATCGGAGCGATCCAGCAAACAACGCGAGAGAGCCAGCAGGGCCTGGCGCTTGGTTTGGCTGCTCAGCCGCTGCATCTGCGGCAGCAAACGGCGTACCTGTCGCAGAGTAGTGCTTAGGTCAAAGGCTGAACCGAAATCTGTCACTCGCTTCTCTCCTGCCTGGCTGACCGACGACAGACCTGCTCCCTTCTCCAGACCACTGCTAACAAGAAATGGCTGGATCCACAAGTGCCGGGGCTGCTGATTCTGCAGGGGATCGCCGGGGAAAGTCCCGCCAATCTTAAGGCCGCCGCAGCAGCAGGATCGCCGTGGCCATCAACAGGGTCAGCAACAAGCCAAGAATCAGGAACCAACTGAGCAACTGGGTTTGGCTGGGAAAGAGCACCGCACCGATAAACCCCACCACCAAAACAACCCCCAGGCTAAAGGTGAGGCCCAAGAGCGTGGATCCCTGGAGGGCATTTTCCCGCCGCAAGACCCACTGATGGCCGTTCCAGAACCACATTTTGCGATAGGGATAAGAAACCGCCAGTTGCTCAATATGCAAACGGTCGGGGGTGATGGCGAAAATATGCTGGCAACGGCTGCAGCCAAAAGCCTCGGTCAGGGTGATCAGGCGCAACTGACCCTGATGGCAACACGGGCAGGGGTAGATCTTGGTGGGCTCAATCGGCTGAGCCACCCGCAGGGACGATTTCTGCCGAGGCAACTTGCGGGGAGAAGAAAACGCCACAGCTCCTAGTTGGGGAGAAGTCGGGATCCCTCACATCCTATCTTCAAGAAAGTGGAGTCAAGCCACCCAGAGATGCTGGGTGTAACGCCAGGTCAAGATTTGGTTGAGGACGAGGAAGATGAGAGCCAGAAGCCCATAGCCCAGCTTGAGAACTCTGCTCAGGTGGGGACGAGCCCAGAGGGGAAGAAAGCCCAAATCTGTGTGCTTGGCCCAGTGCACGAGAGCCAGCACGTGTACGACGTGAACCGGCAGGCAGTAGCGAATCATGCTTCGCTGGCCCAGGGGACTCATGCCGGCTACAGCGATGTAGAACATGGCCCAGGCAGCCAAATGGAGCCCCAGCCGCTCCCGCCAGCGCTGGCTCTTGCCGGCCAGGATACTCCACCCATCCAGCAAGCCTGTAACAACTAGGGATCCCAACGTAACAGACACAAACAGTTGGCTGAGAGCATCAGACCACAGGCCAGGATCCTTCACGGGTGCAGAAGGAGAGAGCAAGACTTGCCATCGCTCAGGGGAAAGAACATAGGTAGAAGCTTGGAAAAGGGCTTGGTAATTGGCCTGCACGCCAGTGAAGTAGCGCTGCATTTCCAGGTAGAGATCCCAGCGGCCAAAGCGGAGCTGACAGTAGAGGAAAAAACTCAGCCCGCCCGACAAGGCCAAAACAACGGCGCTGGCTGTCCAAAACCAAGGGCGGGATAGCCGCAGCAGAGGAAC
>NZ_JANSJB010000050.1:0-3337 GCF_047462355.1 Synechococcus sp. H55.9
GGGCTGATTTTAAGACAGCGGGGATCCGGCAAGCTGGCCTTCTCCGGCTGGCGGGGAAAATAAAAGGCGGTGCGTTTACATACTTCCACCAGCATCAGCATCACCGGCACCTCGATCAGCACCCCTACGACGGTGGCCAGGGCGGCCCCGGAGTTCAAGCCAAACAACACCACCGCCGTTGCAATGGCCACCTCGAAGTGATTGCTGGCGCCGATTAAAGCCGCCGGAGCGGCATCCTCATAGCACAAGCCCAGTTTCTGGGCTGCCACATAGGTGAGGCCAAAAATAAGGTTGGTCTGCACAAAAAGCGGCACTGCAATCAACAAAATGTGGAAGGGATTTTCCACAATGAGATCCCCTTTAAAAGCAAAAAGCAGCACCAGCGTCACCAGCAAGGCGGTGATGGCAATGGGGTTGAGGTAGCGCAAAAAAGCTTTCTCAAACCATTCCCGGCCCTTGGTTTTAAGAATCCAATAGCGAGAGGCTGCTCCTGCAACTAGCGGTAGGCCCACGTAGATGGCTACGGATAGCAAAATGGTTTGCCAGGGCACCGTTAAATCGCTCATGGCCAGCAGCCAGCGGCCCAGCGGCGCGTAGAGGAAAAGCATGGTTAAAGAGTTCACCGCCACCATCACCAGGGTGTGGCCTTGGTTGCCATAGCTGAGATAGCCCCACATCAGCACCATCGCAGTGCAGGGGGCAATGCCCAGCAAAATGGCCCCGGCAATGTAGGAGTTGCTGAGGCTCACTTCTGTACCGCGGATCATTTCCGTGCCGGTTATCCAAGGGGCAAACAGCCACCCCAAGAAAAACTGGGCAATCACCACCATGGTAAAAGGCTTCACCAGCCAGTTCACCCCCAGGGTCAACAGCACCGGTTTGGGCGATTGCAAGGCATGGGCTGCCTGGCCAAAATCAATTTTCACCATGATGGGATACATCATGAAAAACAGGCAGACGGCAATGGGAATGGAGACCTGATAGAGGCTCAGGGCATCCAGCGCCTCTGCCAGGCCCGGAAACCATCGACCCAACAGGATCCCGGCAACAATACACAGAGCCACCCAAAGGGTGAGATAGCGCTCAAAAAAACTCAGGGATCCGCCGCCGGGGAGAGCTTTGGGGTCAGATTCGGTGAGAGCCATGGGAAAAGCCGAAAACTGCAGGCGAGAAAACGCAGGTTGTCGAGTAGCCGCGTTCCTAATGGGCTCTCTCAGGATACATCAAAAAAACTTGTTCAGTTTGACCTCAACTTACTCCAGCCCTAGCCGCCGACGAAAGTAGGGGATGGTTAGCTCCAGGCCAACCTGCAGGGGGATCTGGGGATCCCAGCCCAACAGGGTGCGGGCTTTGCGGATATCGGGCCGGCGCTGCTTGGGATCGTCGGTCGGCAGGGGCCGGTGGACGATGGGGGAAGGACTGCCGGTGAGGGCCAAGACCTGCTGCGCCAGCTCCAGGATGGTGAACTCCTGCGGGTTGCCCAGGTTAAAGGGGCCGGGATAGGGGCCGTTCATCAGGCGCACCAGGCCTTCGATGAGGTCGGCGATGTAGCAGAAGCTGCGGGTCTGGGATCCATCCCCATAGACGGTGAGGGGATCCCTGCGCAGCGCCTGGACGATGAAGTTGCTGACCACGCGGCCATCATCCTCCCGCATGGCCGGCCCATAGGTGTTGAAGATGCGGGCGACGCGGATCTCCGTCTGGTGTTGCCGCTGCCAGTCAAAAGTCAGGGTTTCGGCCAGGCGCTTCGACTCGTCGTAGCAGGCCCGCGGGCCGATGGGGTTGACATGGCCCCAATAGTCCTCCGGCTGGGGGTGCACCTGGGGATCCCCGTACACTTCTGAAGTCGAGGCCAGCAGGAACCTGGATCCTGTTTTCTGGGCCAGCTCCAGCAGGTGGTAGGTGCCCCAGACACCGGTGCGGATGGTGTGGATGGGATCCGCCTGGTAGTGGGGCGGCGAGGCGGGACAGGCCAGGTGGTAGATTTGCTCGATCCCGGCTTTTTCCAGCTCCGGCGGCAGCGGCTCGGCCACATCGTGCCACAGCAAAGTAAAGGCGGGGTTGTCGCGGTGGGCCTGTACGTTCTCCTCCCGCCCCGTGTAGCCGTTGTCGAGGCAGATAACTGCGTGGCCTTCTTGCAGAAGGCGGCCGACCAGATGGGAGCCGATAAATCCCAAACCACCCGTGACCAGGATCTTCACCAGCCCACTCCAATCAAGGTGATACCCGCCTGTTGAACGGCCTGCCGGTCAAGGCAATTGCGGCCATCGATCAGCAAAGGCCGCCGCATCAGCTCGGCAAGGTGCCGGTAATCCAGCGACAAAAACTCCGGCCACTCGGTCACCAGCACCAGGGCGTCGCAGTCCTGGGCCAGGCGAAACACATCCGTTTCCACTATCACGTGGGCCAGGCCCTCCCGCATCCCCGAAGCCGACACAATGGGATCATACGCTTTCACCTTGGCCCCCAGCCGGTGGAGCTGCTCGATCAACGTCAGAGAGGGGGCATCCCGCAGGTCATCGGTGTGGGGCTTAAAGGTGAGGCCCAAAAGGCCAATGGTCTTGCCCTTAAGCACCTTGAGGGCCTGCTGCAGCTTTTCCACCAGGCGCTGCCGCTGCTCGCAGTTGACCTCGACACTAGCCCGCAACAGCTTGGCCTCATAGCCGTAGTCAGCAGCTGTTTGAATGAGAGCTGACAGATCCTTGGGGAAGCAGCTCCCTCCCCAGCCTATACCGGCGTTGAGAAAGGCGCGGCCAATGCGCTTATCGAGGCCGATCCCTGTTGCCACCTGGGTGATGTCGGCACCGGTGCGCTCACAGATGTTGGCGATCTCGTTGATGAAGCTGATCTTGGTGGCCAAGAAGGCGTTGGCGGCATATTTGATCATCTCGGCGGAGGCCAAGTCGGTAACCAGTAAAGGCACGGGATCCCCACCCAAGCCCTGCTGGCGGCTGAGGATGGGCTCGTAAAGCCGCCGCAGGATCTCGATGGCGCGGGGGCTGTTGGAGCCAATCACGATGCGATCCGGGTAGAAGGTATCCTGGATGGCGCTGCCCTCTCGCAAAAACTCAGGGTTGCTGACCACGTCAAACTGAGGTGTCCGAGGAGAGATTTGCAAAGCCAGGGATCCTCTGGAGAAAGGAGTTGCCTCCCGATCTCCCCCAGAGAGCAGTTCGCTCTCTTCCCGGCTGCCCAGGCGCTGCTTGGCCGCCCCAGCAGCCCCATCCAAGATAAGCATGCGCACCCAGTCGCCGGAACCAATGGGGACGGTAGACTTGTTGACAATAACCCGGTAGCGGTCGTCCAGGTGCTGGCCGATCTCCCGCGCCACGGCCTC
>NZ_JANSJB010000050.1:3437-6741 GCF_047462355.1 Synechococcus sp. H55.9
GGATCCCTGAGCTTGGTGGCCGATGCCCTGCACAGCTCCGCCGATAGCGCCAGCAACATTCTTGCCCTGCTGGCGGCCCGCTTTTCCTCGCCAGAGCCGGATGAGGAGCACCCCTACGGCCACAGCAAGTTTGAGGCCATCGGTGCCATGGGGATCGCCGCTTTTCTGGGGATGGCCAGCTTTGAGATCCTCAGCACAGCGGTGGGACGGTTTTTCGAGCCCCAGCCGCCGCTGCAGGTCGATGGACTGACCCTAACCCTAATGGTGGGTGTGCTGGGGATCAACCTCTTCGTGGCCTTCTATGAACGTTCCTGGGGCAAGGCTTTGTCCAGCTCGCTGCTCTTGGCCGATGCCCGCCATACCCTCAGCGATGTTTGGGTAACCCTGACGGTGCTGCTGGGACTGGCCGGGATCCACTACTGGGGGATCCCCTGGCTGGATCAGGTGCTGGCGGTGCCGGTGGGGCTGCTGGTGTTCTGGAGCGGCTGGGAAGTGCTGCGGGAAAACGTTCCCTTTTTAACCGACCGGGTGGCCATCCCCCCCAAAACCTTGCGGGAGCTGGTTCTCAGCCTGCCTGGAGTTCTGGACTGCCACGACATCACCTCCCGCGGCATCCCAGGGCAGATGATCTTTATCGAAATGCACATGGTGGTGGAGCCGCTGGACGTGGAGTCGGCCCATCGCATCACCGAAGCGGTGGAGCAACTGCTGCAGGAGCGCTACGGGCCGGTGCGGGTCACCATCCACCTAGAGCCCTACTCCCACATCGAGGGATCCCAACCCTAGGAATGTTTCCGAAAGAACAAACGGTACCGCTTCGCCAACTGCCAAATCCTGCAAAGGCCATTCTTTGCCCTGGTTCCTAGGAAATAAAAAAACCCCGAGGCAGCAAATGGAGCTGCGCCTGATTATCGGGTGGGCAGCGAAAACAACGGCTAAATCGCTCCAGGAATCGACCTGCCGGCTGTGGGAAGTCTGGAAAAGCGAGGTCTGGATCCCCGGCAGCTACCCCTGCCCAAAAGTGGCGCAATTGTGGGGCCAAGGCTTGGGCCTGCTCCAGGGGCAAATGCAGCGGCGCAGAGGTTAAAAACTTAACCACCACCGGTTCGCTGCGCTGACCCATCCACTCCCGCGAGAACGCCTGCAAATCGGGCCAACCGGGCAGGGATCCCACCCGGTAGCTTTGGATATGGACGTGGATCCCGGTCTCGCGATCCAGTCGGATCTCGACAAGGCGGTAGGGATGGGGAAAACTGACCAAAGAGCCGGTGGTAATGTCGTAAACCCCCCCTCGCCGGGCGATGTGCTGAATGTGCAAATGTCCGGTGAACACCAGTTGCACCCCGTAAGCTTGCAGCAGCCGCCGCAATTGAGAGGCATTCTCCAGCATGTAGCGACGGCCCCAGGGGTGGAGGGACTGCCCGCGCAGATGCTCGACCACGTTGTGGTGCACCATCAGCAGCACCAGCTCCTCTTCGGCTGCTGCCAATTCCTTTTCCAGCCAGGTCAGTTGTTCCGAAGTTAGACACCCCACCAACTGGCCCTGAGCATCAAAGTGGTTGGAATTGAGGCCGATCAAACGGATCCCTGGCTGCAACAGGCGGCTGTAATCCAAAGACCGCCTGTCCTCATAGCCAAAAGCTTGGTAGTAGCGGGGAAACTCTGGCAATGCCTCAAGCTGGGGCACATCGTGGTTGCCGGGCACCACAAAAGCTGGGAAAGGTAAACGGGCCAGGCGCTCCGCCAACCAGGCGTGGTTTTCCGGTTCCCCATGCTGGGTCAGATCCCCCGGCAAAAGGAGAAAATCCAAAGGCAACTGCACCAGATGCTGCAAAACTTGTTCCAGAGCCGGGATGCTCACCTCCACCAAATGAAACCGGTTGGGGTGATCCCAAAGGGTGGAGGGAAGGGTGACGTGGGGATCGCTCACCACAGCAAAGCGAATCTGCACGGATTCCTCCCCTTGACAACACACCGGGGGATCAAGCACTTCTGTTATTCTGGCATCCATCACGGGATCCCTCTACTCAGCATGGGTGAGGCATATCGGCCTATACCGGGATCCCCATACCTTTGCTGGTCGTAGGGCCTACAACCCACTAGCGCGAACGGCACCCGCTAAGGCTCAGGGAGCGGGGCTAGGCGTCAACAACTGCTCCCCTTGCAACATGCGAGCGGCAGCGCTGAACAACTCTTCCTCCAAGTAGGGCTTGGTGAAGTAGGCAGTGGCTCCCAGCTCCCGGGCTGTCTGCCGGTGCCGTTCTGCCCCCCTTGAGGTAAGCATAGCTACCGGAATATGCTTGAGGTTGCTGTCTGCCCGTATGCGGGAGAGCAACTCCAGGCCGTCCATGCGCGGCATCTCGATGTCGCAGAAGATGAGATCGCAGCGCAAGCCACCGCGAAGCTTTTCCCAGGCGTCCTGTCCATCGCGGGCTTGCTCCACCCGGTAGCCCACCTTTTGGAAGGACATGGAGAGCAGCTCCCGCACCGCAATCGAGTCATCCACAATGAGCACCGTGGTTTGATGGGTTTCCTCGACACGTGGCTCCGCAGCGCGACGCTCTGCCCAGAGGCGGCTGAGATCGCGACGGCGGCCTTGGGCCATATCCACCAGTTCAAGGACATCAGCAATGGGCAGCACGCGACCATTGCCCAGCACCGTTGCCCCAGAAATGCCAGGTGGTTTGGGCACAGGCCCGCGCAATTGCTTGATCACGATTTCCTGCTCTTCCACAAAGCTGTCCACCTGCAGGGCAAGGTACTGGCCGGCACTTTGGAGGACAACAATGGGGATGATGCCCTCATCCTGGGCAACGCTGTAGACCTCGGAGCGGCTGCGGCTGTGGCTGCGGCTGTAGGACAACAGATTCGAGAGGGGTTGGAAGGGAAGGCGTTGATCCCGCCAGAGAATGGAGGGCCGCCCCTGCTCGTCCGGCCGCACCTCATCGACGGGAACATCCAGCATTTCCTCCACACCGTCGAGAGGAAAGGCGATCAGGGCTTTGTCGCTGACACACACCATCGCCTTGGAAATGCTTAAGGTAAGCGGCAGGCGGATGGTAAAAGTGGTGCCTTTGCCGCGCACGGAATCCACTTGGATGCTGCCGCGCAGATCGGTGATGTTGCGGCGCACCACATCCAAGCCAACCCCCCGCCCGGCCAGGTCGTCCACCTCGCTGACCTCACGGCTGCTAAAGCCGGGGTGGAAGAGGACGTTGAATACTTCGTCTTCGGTTGCCTGCTCTGACAGCAGCCCCAGCCTTTGCGCCTTGGCCTTGATTTTCTCCACCGGGATCCCGGCGCC
>NZ_JANSJB010000050.1:6841-8024 GCF_047462355.1 Synechococcus sp. H55.9
AGCTCAATGATCTCCTGGGCCAGAGTGTGGAAGGCCGTAAATTGATCCATCTCCAGCTTGTCGAACTCTTGGCCGGAAGAATGCCCTCGCCTGCTGTGTCCGGCTCCCTCGCCATTGCGACCGAAGCCCACCGTTACCGTGCCGCCATAGGCTGAGCCGCTGCGGCTGGAGAACAGCGCCGACTCCAACAGGGAGCGGTCGTACTGATCCCGCATGCGCTGGCCCAGATCCCCCAGTTGTTGCACACGGCCCAGTAGGCCATCCAGAAACTGGCGCAGGCGAGTTTGGTTTTGCTCCATGCTGTTGCGAATGACCACCAACTCTCCCACCAGGTTGTTGATGGAGTCGAGGTGGCGCACCTCCACCCGCATCACAGGGTTGCTGAGGGCAGATCGCCGTGTAGCCGGTGCCGTGGGGGCGGCTGTTGCTGGGGCGGCAGCGACAGCGGACGGAGAAGGTGCCGGCGCTGCTGCAGAGGCCTGGGGGGCGACCTCGAGATTGACTAGGAGGGATTCCAGTTGGGCTGCGAAATCGTCGGCAACCTCGCCGCTCACGGCTGCAGGGGATCCCACAATGGGAGCGATGAACTCTTCCAGCTCAGGCGGCACCGCTGGTTCGGCGGCATCGAAAAGGGCGGCCAAATCGTCCAAACTTGGGGTAGGAGAGACTTCCGGCGCTTCTTCCTCCGAGAGCTGGGTCTCGCTGCCAAGAACAGTCGCGCTCGGGGCAGCCAAGAGCTCATCCTCTGTGAACAGGCTTTCCAGTTGGCTTGCCAGATCCTCTTCTGCCGGCTGGGAAGCTCCGCCTTGCTCTGCAGCAGCTACAAGTGGTTCTGGCTCAGGCAGAGTCACTCCCTCCAGATTGCTCCCTTGCAAAGCCTCTGCCTCGCCCAGGAAGGTGGCAAGATCTGAGGGGATCCCTTCCTGGGCGGCCTCCCTTTCTGCAAAGAACCGGCTCAGCTCATCCAAATCCACCTCGCCATCCATGGCCGAGAGGGATCCGCCGGCTTCTAAGCTCAGGGCTTCGGTTTCGGTCTCCTCGGCAAATAGAGCATTGAGGCGGTCGAAGGAAAACTCTGGCGAGGGGGCAGTGCCCGCCAAATCGGTAGGCTGTGTTTCCCCAGAGAGCTCTTCTTCCTGGGCCGGGAACACCTCCTCCAACCAAGCCCCCTCCTGGGCGTCTG
>NZ_JANSJB010000050.1:8124-19057 GCF_047462355.1 Synechococcus sp. H55.9
CTGCCGGAGTCTCGCCGGCGAAGAGATCGCCTAGGCCCAGCTCGGCCTCGAAGTCTGGGGTTGCCGCTGCCATTGGCTCGCCAGCAGCAGCAAATTCCTCCAACGTCGGCAAGGATTCCTCGGCAAAGAGGTCTTCCAGTCGCTCAACCGCAGCCGGGCCAGAATCCGCAACATCAAAAGAGGGCTCAAAAGCAACATCAAAAAATCCAGAAGGTTCGCTTTCTTCCGGCATCGACGAGGCTTGATCGGCTGCAGGGGTGGAGAAAAGGCTCTCCCAGCTATCTTCGGCAGCCTCATCCGCAGCAGAGTCGGCCAACTCTGGGGATCCCATCTCCCCAGAATCCCAGTCTGCCGGGGTGGAAAAATCCTCCAGCCGAATATCGGCGGGGAATTCAGCCCAGAGATCCCCATCCCCGATGGCCTGCTGAAGGGGTGGGGACGGCTCAGCCGCCCAAAGATCCGCCACCGAATCCCCATCGGAAATGGCCCCAACGTCAGGGAGCTCGGGCATTTCCTGCAGGGGAACATTCTCTACGGAGAGTTCCTCGAGCTCAAACAACGCCTCCACTCCGGCACTTGCGGCTTCCTCTGGGGCAAAGTCAAACACCTCCTCTGCGATTTCTGCAGCAGCTTGGGCCGGCACTTCCTGTTGTGCAACCGTCCAGACGGCCTGGCTCGCTTCCTCAGCCCCTGTCAGCTCGGCAGGCTCTGCTGCCGCTTCACCCACCACTTCGGCAAACAGATCCGCCAGATCGGCCTCGACTCCCTCCTCCTCCAAGCTTGGGCTCGGTTCCGCAAAGGTCTGCAAGAAAGGCTCAGGAGAAGGGGGGATCAGCTCCGGCGGGAACTCCTCGATATCGGATAGCGCTTCTGCGTTGGCAAACAGCTCGTCAAAGGCCGAAGCGGCTTCTTCCTCCAGATCCAAGGGGGTGGCATGGAAGTCTTCCGCAACAGAGGCCAAGTTGGATCCCAGCCCATCCTCTTCTGGGTTTTCTGCCGGCACGGCGGCTGCTTCCCGGTCTTCCTCCCAGGCCGCTGCGGCCTCCGGCCAACTCAGATCTAGGCTCTCCTCTTGTGCAGGAGCGAGCAGGTTCTCTGAATCCAAAGCCGTGTCCATTTCCCAGAGGGATGCCGGCTGTTCCACCACTTGATCCCAGCTCGCTTCTGCGCTCTCCTGCTCCTGCAAGGATGTCTCGGCTTCTGGCATGGGCTCAGCTTCCCAGCTCCGATGGGGGGCAGCACTTGCTTCGGCAGGGATCCAAGCAGCCGCAGACCAATCCTCTGGGGCATCTTCAGGTTGGGTAAACAGCGGCTCTGCCTCAGACTCCCCAGCAAGGCCAAGCTCGAAGAGCTTCGAGACCTCTGGCTCTTCGGGGGCTGCCGGCACAGGGCGGAAGGCCAGCAACTCTGCCGAGGGCTGGATGGTGTTTGCCGCTCCGCTGGCCAGAGCTTGGTGAGCTTGCTTCAGATCTCGCAGCACCGGCAGGGCCAGTTGTCGCAAGTTCTGGCCGGGATCCGCCAAAATCTCGACGATCAAGCGGGCTAAGTCTGTCCAGCCTCCCAGATCCAGAGCTGAGGACTGTCCCAAATCCTGCAAAGATTGCGCCAAAGCTTGCAGGGCCGGTCGGGTAGCTGGGTCGTCGGGACGTTTGAACAACTCCAGCATCTGGCGCAACAGAGCTGGGATCTGCTGATGCACCAGCACCTCCCAAGGATCCGGTGCGGCAGGGGGGGCGGCAGGGCGAGCCAGTTGTTGCAGTTCTGGAGAAGGGGCAACTTGTTCCGGCTGGCCGGCCAAAATGAGCTGCTGTCCCTGCTTCAAATCCCGCAGGGCGACCAAAGCCAACGTTCGCAGATCGGCGTCGGGGTTGCCCAGGGCTTGCCCGAAAGTTTCTGTCAACTGCTGCCAGCCCGCCAGATGATGAACTTGTCCGATCTCTTTGAGGACGGCGTTGGCCGCCACTAGCTGATCGCGAACGCCTGGCTGCTCCCCTCGCTTGAACAGCTCCAGCATCTGGCGCAACTGCTGCGGCACCACCTCTGCCATGTCCTGCTGCAGGGTACGGGCTGCCGGTGGCGAGACGGGAGCTGAGACAGGGCCCTCGCCCAGAAGATTTTGAATGTGCCTTTCGGTCTCTTGAAAAACCGGCTCCAATTCCGCCAGCGTGGTGTTGCCAACTTCTTCGGTGAGGCCGCGGGGGCTCTGTAGCTCCTCCAACAACATCGCAAGCCCATCAAAGGCCTGCAAGAGCAAAGTTTCCAGGTGCTGATCGACAGGCACTCCGCCGGGACGAGAGCGAAAGATGTTGAAAAAATCCTCCATGCGGTGGGCCGTCCGTTGGATGCTGGTGAGGCCCAGCATGGCGGCTCCCCCCTTGATGGAGTGAGCAGCCCGGAACAGCTCGTTGATCAGCTCAGGATCGCTCATGCTGTCGCGCAGGCTGAGGAGCCCTTGCTCGATCGTTGCCAAGTGGTCGCGGGCTTCTTCAATGAAATAACTGAGGATCCGCTTCTGTGCTTCTTCGTTCATGGCAGGAGGCCCTTCCTACAGCCCACAAGTATGCATCAGTGATAACAGACCGACCAGGCTGAGCAAAGCGTTTGGCCAATGTTGCAAAGGGGGATCCCAGTGCCGTGGAAGAGCGGGGACTTCTCGTCCCTGGGATCCTTAGTCCCTAGAATGCCCTCAAAAAAGCAGATTTGCTCATTCATCCCCCACCCGGAAGCGACCGACGGAAGCCTGCAGCTCACGGGCAATGCTCACCAACTGTTGCAGCGAAGTCGCCACCTTCTGCGCCTCCTTGGAAGTCTCGTTGGCGGTCAACTCCACCGATTGCATCAACTGCGCCACCGAGCGAGAGGTTTCCGTCTGTTGCACAGTGGCCTGAGAAATCGCCCGCACCAATCCGTCGATCTGGTGGCTGATCTCGATGATCTCGTCCAGGCTGTTCTTAGCCTGCTCGGCCCGCCGTGTCCCCTCGATCACCAGTTGGGTGCCCTCTTCCATGGCCGTCATCACGTTGCCGGTTTCCGATTGGATCTGCAACACAATCTGCTCGATTTCCTTCGAGGCCTTGGCGGCTCGGTCGGCCAGTTGTCGCACCTCATCGGCCACGATGGCAAAGCCCCGTCCCGATTCCCCGGCTCGGGCGGCCTCAATACTGGCGTTCAAGGCGAGCAGGTTGGTGCGCGAGGCAATTTGTGAAATCAAGGCCACGATCTTAGAGATTTCCTGCGAGGACTCCGCCAAGCGCTTCACCTTGCGGGTGGTTTCCGCCACCGTTTCCCGGATCTCCAGGATGCCGCTGACCGTCCGATCCACCGCTTCTCCACCGCGAGAGGCTGCTTCTGTGGCTTGGGCGGTCACGTTGGCCGCCTCGCGGGCGTTGCTGGCCACCTCTTGAATGGACTCCGTCATCTCCTGAATGGAGTTGAGGGAGTTGGAAATCTCCTCCGCCTGGCGCAAGGCATCGGCGGAGAGGCTGCGGGCAAAGTCCTCATTCTGCAAGGCGGCATCGTTCACGGCGGCGGCGGCCCGCTTCACCTGGCTGACAATGTCTCGCAGACTGCGAATGGTCAGGTTGAAGGAGTCGGCCACCGCCCCCAGCACATCGGCAGTCACCTCTGCCCGCACGGTTAGATCCCCACGGGCAGCCCCTTCCACGTCGTCCAACAGGCGAATCACCTGGCGCTGGAGGTCTTCCTTAGCTTGCCCCTGCTCGGCAGCCCGCTGGTTCAGTTCTGTGAAGGTGGCCTCAATGGCAGCCGCCATCTGGTTGAAGCTGTCGGCCAAGCGCCCCAGCTCATCAGGGGCATTGACTGTGGCTCGTACTGAGTAATTCCCCTGGGCCAAGGCGGCAAAGTGGCCAGCCAGCTCTTGGGCGGCGGAGCGAAGGTGTTTGGCACTACTGGCCCCAAGTACAACCCCGGCTACCGTGCCGACCACCCCACCTCCGATGACGCCGGCCATCAAGCGAGCTCCCCCATTGGCCGGGATCCCCAGGCCAATCGCCAGCCCGGCAGCCAAACTCACCGCTCCTTGGATCAGCGCCGTGGCCAATTGCCGATCGGCAAGCGGGCGGTTGGCGAGCCCGGCAGATGTTCTTGTCCCTGCTTCGCCTGCACCAGGAAGGGGAATCGAGGCAGTGGGCAGGCCTTGAGGCTGCAAAACTTGGGCTGCTCCGCCGGCCATCTCTGCCGCCATCCCGGCCATCCCCTCGGTCGCCCCCTCATCTGGGTAGAAGACCGGCTCGCCGCCCTCCATGCCGGCCAGTTCGCGATCCAGGCTGTCCAGCTCGTCAAGATCGAAAAGGGCAGAGCCGGGACTGGCTGTGTCTTCATCGGGGGCAGGGATCGGCTCGCTCATGGGCGCGGCCAATTCCGTCGGCAGGCCCTCATCCAGGGATCCCCCTCCCTCCTCCTCAAAGCCGGGTAGGGACAAGCCCATCTCTTCGGGAAAATCTGCATCGCCGGCCAACTGCGTAATGGAGTCGGAGTCGCCTTCCAGGGCTTGCAAGTGCTCTCGGTCGAACTCGTTCAGGAAGGCAAAGTCATCCTCGACCACCGGATCGGTGTGAGGCCTGCTCTCTTGCGCACTTACCCGCCCCGAAATGGCCGGCGGCGTCACCCGCGGATGGGTTGGCAGCTGGTAAGATGGGAACAACGGCTCGGCCTCCGGCATCTGCAGCCCGGTCTCAAAGGGATCCTCGAATCCGCCTTCCTCAGCCAAAACATCCCCAGCGGCGGCAAAGGGGTCGCCTGCCATTGAGAAGGGATCCACTTCCTCTTCCCTGCTCTCCTCAAACTGCAGGAAGGGATCGGCGGCGGGGGACTCATCCGCCAACCCCTCTTGCGAGCGAAGCTCGTCCACTGCTTCTGAGGAGTCGGGCATGTCCGCCAGCTCCGGTGCCATTTGCAGCAGCTCCTCCAGCCCCTTGCGGGCCGACTCCAGCTCGTCGGGATCACTGGCCGTCTGTAGGATGGTGCTGTAGGTGTGGCGAGCTTCCAGCAACAGCCCGGCTTGCCTTTGGGCCGAAGCCAGCAGCAACTTGACGGCGGTATCCTGTGGCTGAGCAGCGGCCACTTGGTTCAACAACCGTACTGCCTGAACGTAGTCTCCCTGCCAAAAGGCGACCATTGCCTCGGTGAAGTCTCTCTGAGTGTTCGCGCTCGAAACCATGGATCCTCCCTTCCCTGCTTGGTTAGCTCTGTTCACGCTTCAACGCAGATGCCAACGGAACGCCCCCCAACACCAACACCTTCATCTCAGATACTATGTATGTAGGCTATTTCTCCCTCTGCCCATAGCGAGTACAAGAACACGTTTTTGCCGCCATCTCCCGATATAGCTGTCAAGGCAACCCCACCTTCACCAGGCTTGGCGCGCACTTTGGACAAGACCGGCTTTCCCCATTGTGAAGGAAGCCAGCCTGGCTCTTTGATAGGAACTATACACTCTCTTTTTGCCAAGTTCACAGAGGACTGCCTGTTAACTCCAACGATTGGATCTGAGGATGGCCGACTGATCCAGCAATGGCAGGCGGGATCCCGTCTCGGGCACCACCCATTCCCCTCGCAAGAAGGGAGCCATCGACTCAGGAGCCACGAGAACAGGCCGCACCGATTCCGTCTTCAGCCACTCCATGCCCACAATTGAATCCACGGCCAGGCCCATCAGCAAATCCTGTTGATCCATCACGGCCACCACAGGGAGCTCGGCGCGGTCGAGGTTGAGGGGCGGGCTGATCCCCAAAAATTGCCCCAGATCCGCAACCCAAATGATTTCGCCCCGCAAGTTCAGAGTGCCCAGCAGAACTGGCGCGACATTCGGCATGGGGGTAATTTTCTCGGGGCCGATGCTTATCACCTCCACAACCGCTACCGCCGGCAGCGCAAATTCTTCTCCGGTGGCGACCTTGAATTTCAGGAATAGCTCACCTTCGGGAGCCTCCATTTCCTGCAATTCTTGGGTCTCATCCCCCATCAACAGATCCAGATCCCCCAGCATGATGCTCCCCCGTATCGATGGTCTTGTGGAGGGGTGGCCGCCCCTCCCTTGCCCAGGGCCTAGAGCCCTTCTGGGCTCTGCCAGCAGGCATAGAAGCGGGATGGGCGGTTCCTAGCCTCTCAGTAATTGCTTAATCGTACCCACCAGTTCCTGCGGCTGGAAAGGCTTGGCAATGTAGGCATCTGCTCCCTGGCGGATCCCCCAGTAGCGGTCGAATTCTTCGCCCTTGGAGGAACACATGACGATCGGGGTTTTTTGGGTGAGCGGATCGGCCTTGAGGAGACGGCACACCTCGTAGCCATTCATCCGCGGCATAACGATGTCGAGCACAATCAGATCGGGCTTGCTTTGCTTCACCGCCTCTACGGCTTCCACCCCATCTCCCACCGTCATCACCTCAAAGCCATTCTCCTGCAGCAACTTGCCGATCATCTCTCGCTGCGATTGACTGTCTTCCACCACCAAAACGCGACTCATTTTTGGCCGGTCTCCTTGATCTCCCGCAACTGCTGTTTGATGGTAGCCAATAGCTCTTGAGGCTTGAAGGGCTTGGTTACATAGGCATCCGCTCGATTGCGCTTGGCCCACTCGATATCAAAGGCTTGATCTTTGGTGGAACACACGACAATGCGGATGTGCTTGGTGCTTTCATCTCCCTTCACTTCCCGGCACACTTCGTAGCCGTTCATGCGGGGCATGACGATGTCCAGCACCACCACGTCAGGCTTCTGCTGACGAATGATGTCCATCGCCTCCACACCGTCCATGGCTGTGGAGACTTCCAACCCGCTCTCGGAGAGCAAACTGGAAATGGTCTCCAGATAGGTACGGTTGTCATCCACCACCAGCACTTTGCTCATGGTCATCTCGCTCCTGTTGTGTTTCGCGGGTCTGGTTGACCCTAGGGGCCACCTCAACCGAGATTTTGTCTTTCGACGCTTTTGGCCACACCTGGCCTTGTGGCCGTGGCTAATCCTATTTTTCGGCGTGGTTACTCCTCTGTCCAGTATTCCGCCTGCTCAGCCTTGTTCTCGATTTGGATTGATTGGGACTTGGCTACCCCGTGCCTATTCGCCGCCGCCCCGCTTGGGAGGTGGGCCCACATAAGATTCGACGACGGTCAACAACTCCTTCTCGGAGAAGGGCTTGCTGAGAAACTCGTTGGCCCCGGCCATGCGCGCCTTGATCCGGTCGGTGAAGCCGTCCTTGCCGGTGAGCATGATCATGGGGGTTTCGCGGAACTGGCTGGATTTGCGCAACATGGCGCACAGCTCGTACCCATCCAGCTTGGGCATGGCCACATCGCAGAGGATCATGTCGGGATTGAGGAGAAACACCTGTCCTAGGGCTTTGAGGGGGTTGCCGATGGTGGTGACCTGGTAGCCCTCGTTTTGCAGGATGAACTCCACGGTTTTTTGGATGGCCATGGAGTCGTCGATACAAAGGATGTGGCTGGGCTTGTCGCCGGCTTTGAGGGGACGGCTGTGCTGGGGCTCGGCAATCAGGACGGGCTCGGAGAGGTGAATCGCCCCTTGGCGAACATAGGGATAGATGGCCTTGGCCACTGCCAGGGTATCTCGGCCCAGGTAGCGACCCATCTGGCGAATGCTGGTTTTGCCGTCGGACCACTCGCTCAGGGCTTTGAAGACGGGGGCGGGCAGGGTTTGCTGGAGGGGGAGGGGGTTGACGATGGTGGGGGCTTGGTTGGGAGCCTGGATATAGGGATGTAGCTTTTTCCACTCCTGCACCTGGGTGACCATCTCGGTGAGCAGGGGGGTGACGGGGAAGGTGGTCAACTGGGGGGCCAAGGGGGATCCAGCCTCGAAAATGAAGGAGCCCTGGTGGAGGCTGAGCAGGTCGAAGAGGACTTCCCGCACCATGCCCAGCAGGATCTGCTTGCCTTGGCTGGGGTTGAGCTTGTGGTTTTCCAGCAAAGACCAGAGGCGGTTGTACTCGGGGGCATTGACCGCAGCTTTGGGAGGGATCTGAATTTCGTCTAGGGCGGCTTCCAGCTTGAGGCGGCGCAGGTAGTCTTTGAGGCGGGTGATGTTGCCTTCGCTTTCGGAGGCGTAGATGATTCGCCCATTTAGGAAAAAGACGAACCAGTAGGCGGAGCGGCTGGCCTCTACGAAAAGTTCACCGGTGCGCTGGCCCAACTCGATCAGTTGAAGGATGCTGCGGATATCGATCTCTTGTAATCTTCCCTGCATGGGATCCCTGCCTGGAGTTAGCAAGATACGACCATTATGACGCTAGTCTCTAATGGCTGCCGCCCTGCTTGTAGGACTATTTTGGAAACGGAGTTAAAGTTTTAAAAAGTTGGGGTTAAGCTTAGAGCCGAGTGCCTGCATTCCGAGTATCCTCTAGAGCCTGGTTCCTGCAAGACGTATGCTGCCGCAATTCACTGCCTGGGTGCTGGGTCCGCTATTGGCGATCTACACCGTCCTGTTTGTGCTGCGCATTTTCCTGTCTTGGTATCCGCAACTGGATACTTCCCGGCTGCCCTACTCCCTGGTGGTCGGCCTGACGGAGTTTCTGTTGCGCCCGACGCGCCGCCTGATCCCGCCGCTGGGGGGGGTGGACATGGCGCCTGTGGTGTGGGTGGGCCTGGTAACCCTGTTGCGGGAGCTGTTGCTGGGGCAGCAGGGGCTGCTGACGATGGCTCTGCACTAGGGCGTTTCCCTGGATCTGCTCAGCGACTTTGCAAGAGAGGGATCCGCTCGTCGGCCCCTTCCCGGATCTCCTCCTGTCTCTGTTGCAGTTGCCGGATCAGCTCCGGCACCACCTGGTAGAGATCCCCGACGATGCCGTAGTGGGCAAATTTGAAGATGGGGGCGGCGCTGTCTTTGTTGATGGCGATGATGGTCTGGGACTTGTCCATGCCGACGCGGTGTTGGATGGCGCCGGAAATGCCGCAGGCGATGTAGAGCTGGGGGCGAACGGTTTTGCCGGTTTGCCCCACCTGGTGGGCATAGGGGATCCAGCCGGCATCCACAGCCTTGCGGGAAGAACCGACGGCGCTGTTGGGGAAACAGGCGGCCAGCGCTCTCATCAGCTCGAAGCCTTCTGGGGATCCCAGCCCGTAGCCGCCGGAAACGATCACTTTGGCCCGCGTCAGATCTACGGCCTGGGAGAGGTTGCGCACCGTTTCCACAATGTGCAGCTTGAGATCCTCCGGCTCCAAGTTGACCGGCACCGGGATCACTTCCCCTTGGCGGGAGCCGTCCCACGGCAAGGGCAGCATCACGCCGGGGCGCACGGTGGCCATTTGCGGGTTTTTCCAGGGGCCGAGGATGCGGGCCTTGAGGGACTCGCCAAAGCTGGGCCGAATGGCGTACAGGCATTCGGGGAAGAGGCCGGACTTGCTGGGATCCCGGCTGTTGCTATACTCGAAGGGGCCGATGTCGAGCTCGGTGCAGTCGGCGGTCAGGCCGGTTTCCAGGTGGGCGGCCAGACGGGGGGCTAGGTCCCGACCGGTGGTGGTGGATCCCAGCAGGATGGTGTGGGGTGGCTGGGGCCAGCTTTTGAGCAAGTCCAGGATAACGCGGCGGTAGGGCAGGGTGCGGTATTCGGCCAACTCGGGGTGGTCGGCGATGAAGACCTGATCCGCCCCGTGGCCGATCAGGATCGGGGGCAGGTGAGCGATGTTGTGGCCGAGGACGAGGGCACTCAGGGTAGCTTCCAGCTTGTCGGCCAGCCGTCGCCCCGCTCCCAACAGCTCCAGGCCGATGGGCTGCAACTCACCCTTGACCTGCTCGGCGAAGACCACTATCCGCTTATGATCCATAGAACCGTGACTCCTGAATTGAGATTGGGTCGAGGGCAATCTCATCTGTTGCGACGAGGTGAAGCAAAGTTTCTCCGGGTCAACTTTGTCAGCTTTTCACCGCCTAAAACCGAAAGCTTTCGCCAGCCACTCTGGGGCCGATAGGAGAGGGGACTTGGCCAACAGGACTAGGAAGTTGCAGCGCAGCGGAAGAGGTCAACGGCCTGCGTCAGTTGGCTGATCAGTTGAGGAACGGGCTGCCCTTGAAAGACCTGACAGTTGCCGCCGATTTCCCCTACTTTTTCGGTGGCGGCCACGATGGTCGGGGATCCCTGGAGGCCGCAGCGCTTTGGATCGGCCCCCACATCGTCCAGGTTGAGAATCTGGATGGCCTCGGCCCGTGCCGCCTCATCCCGCATCAACCGCTGCACCCGCTGCACGCCGCGTAGGGTGGGATAGGCCAGGCGCCGCGCCGAATTGGCCACCGTAATTAAAACCGGCAGCGGCACCGTCACCGTCTGGGATCCCCCTTCGATGGCCCGCCGCGCCACCAGAATCCCATCGCGGATCTCAAAGGCCTCGCAATAGGTAACCTGAGGGATCCCCAGCCGCTCGGCCAACTGGGGCCCCACCTGGGCCGTGTCGCCGTCGGTGGTCTGCAGCCCGCAGAAGATGACATCGGGCCGGCCCGCATAGCGAACCGTGTGGGCCAGGGTGTAGGCAGTGGCCAAGGTATCCGAAGCGGCCAGGCGGCGGTCGGTCATCAAAATGCCCCGATCCACGCCGTGGGCAATGGCCTCGTAGAGCACCTCGATGGCCGGCGGTGGCCCCATCGTGATCGCTGTCACCCTCGCCCCATGTTGCCGTTTGGTTTGCAGGGCCGCTTCCAGCGCATAGCGATCGAAGGGGTTCAGCATCCGCTTGGCCTTGGCCCGGTCGATCGTGCCGTCGCTGTTGATGCCGGCTTTGGCATTTTGATCGGGAACTTGCTTAATTAGGACAAAAGTTTCCAAGGATATCAGCTCCCTAGCGATCCCCTCCAGACTAAGAGGGATCCCTAGGCAGCAGAAACTTATTCAGCTTTTTTTCGGGATCGGAAACGGTGAGCACTCTGATGAGCACTCTTCAGTCGCCTTTCTCAGCACATCAGTTGCTCAAGT
>NZ_JANSJB010000051.1:0-9713 GCF_047462355.1 Synechococcus sp. H55.9
GGTGGGGAATTCCGCACCTTACGTTAAAATCCACAAGAGTTGCCAGAACAGATGGGAGCAGAGCTGGCCGGTTGACAGGCACCTCAGGAGATTTCTGTAAACAGATCCTTGAGGGCTGTGCGGGCGGCCAGGTGCTTGCGGGTGGACTCGAGAATTTCGGCTTCGCGGCGCAGCCGGCTTTCGGTGTTGACCATTTCCAGCAGCGCTTGCTGCTCCTGAGGGGCTCCCTGGAAGTGGCTGGCCACCCAGTAGGACAACTCTACAGGGGTGGTGGGAAGCTGCTCCGGCAGCTCGGTATCGCGCTCCATCAATTTGCCCGAAAGACGCACCACGTCCTGCAGGAGAGTCGTAACCTGGCGCGCCCAGCTCTGCAGCTCCTCGGAAGAGGTGGTCGGCTCATCCTCGATCCATTCCACCAGCCCCACCCGGAAGGGCTTTTCCCGCACGTAATCCAGGACGCGGAAGCGCTGCTGCCCCAAGGTCAAAATGTCCATGCGGTCATCCGGCAACCGCTGCACCTGCAACACCTCAGCACAACAGCCTATCCGCACCGGGGATCCCGTCTGGGGATTGAACATCAGCACCCCGAAGCGGCGATCCGTCTCCAGGATGGTGTTGATCATCATGCGGTAGCGGTACTCGAAAATGTGCAGCGGCAGGGGGCGGCCCGGAAACAGTACCACCTCCGGCAAGGGAAACAGGGGCAGCTCGCGAACATCCACGGAAGAAGAAGGCATAGGGCTTGTGCTTCTCGCTGTACTGAGTCTAGCCCATCTTGAAAGGCCTTCGGCCCGCCAGCGCGAACGGCCAATCTGGTCGCCTTTGCTGAAGTCGAACGGGGCCGGGATCCCTCAAAAGAAGCGGTGGTGCCAGACCGTGATGGCGATAGCCAGGGCATCGGCGGCATCATCCGGACGGGGCAGGTTGGGCAGGTTGAGCTCGCGGGCCACGGCGGCTTGTACGGCCTGTTTGTCGGCGCGTCCGTAGCCTGTCAGGCTTTGCTTGACTTGGGCAGGGGTAAACTCCACCGGCACCAGGTGATGTTGGGCCAAGGTGAGCAGGATCACGCCACGAGCTTGAGCGATGGCAATGGTGTTGCCCATTTTGTAGAAAAAGAGCTTTTCCAGCCCCACCTGATGCGGGCGCAGTTGGCACAGCAACTGGCTCAAGTCCTCGTACAGCGTTTGCAGCCGTTCCGGCATCGAGTGTTGGCTAGGGGTGCTGATCACCCCATAATCCACGGGTTTTAACCCGGCAGATCCCGCCAGAATGCAACCAAAACCCAAAGTTCCCAGGCCCGGATCCAACCCGAGGATGCGCTGCTCATCATAGCGCTCCGCGCCGCTATCGCGACGGGGAGGATTTGGCAACACCATCGTTGTGCAAATAGGTCAGGCCAGAGATCAGGGTGAGAACCACCGCCACCCAAAAACAAGGGATCCCGCCCGGCCACCCCAAAATCAGCAGAGCAATGGCCAGGATTTGGGTCACGGTCTTGGCTTTGCCCCAGAGATTGGCGCCGCGGATTTGGCTTTGGTTAGCCCGCCAACCGGCAATGACCAGCTCTCGCCCCACCAGCAAAAAGACTCCCCAGGCCGGGATCCGCCCCAACTCCAGCAGGCCCAGCAGGGCCGCCACCACCAGCAGCTTATCCACCAAAGGATCCAAAACTTTGCCCACATCGGTGATCAGCCCATAGCGGCGGGCCAAGTGGCCGTCCAGCCAATCGGTTGCCGCCGCCAGCAAAAACGCCCAGAGGGCCAGCCGCTCTCCCAACGGGGATCTCAGGCTCAGCCCCAGCAAAACAAAGGGGATCCCTGCCAACCGCAGCAGGGTAACGGCGGTGGGCAGGTTTACCCACGCCAGTTTGACACTTTGGACGGCGCCGGGATTGTCCACCTCAGATCTGGCCTCAAGGATAAAGTTAACCAGAATTATCGGTAACGGCCCAGGCGCTCGGTGAGCAGGTGGTAGAACCCTTCAGGATCTACTCCAAAAGCCACCTGGACATTGGCGGGACGGCCGCTGGATCCCCAGCGATCCACCACCGTCCGGCCCAGGTTCAAGGGGCTGGCCGTTTCCACCTCGACATAGCAGGGCTTGAGTTCAAACAACTGCGGCTGCAAGAGGTAGGCGATAACACAAGGGTCGTGCAAGGGCCCCCCCGGCAACCCGTAGCGCTCCACATCGACCTTACCGTAAAAGGTGAGCATGTTGGCCACCGTCTGCCCCACCTGGGTGTTGAGGGCGCGAATCCGCTCGATCCGCTCCGGCGTGCTGAGGACTTGTTGGGTGACGTGCAGACCCAGCATCACCACCTCTGGGATCCCGGCGCTGAGCACGATCTGGGCGGCGTGGGGATCGGTGAGGATGTTGAACTCGGCCGCCGGGGTGACATTGCCCTCAAAGGCGGATCCTCCCATGAACACCAGCCGCCCGATGCGCTCCACAAGCCGGGGCTGCTGCACCAGGGCCACCGCCAAGTTGGTCATCGGGCCCAGCAGCGCCAGGGTAACCGGCTCAGGGGCAGCCATCAGGGTCTCGATGAGAAATTGCACCGCGTGCCGGGATCCCAGCGGCATCTGCGGCTCCGGCAAATTGGCGCCGTCGATCCCGCTTTTGCCATGCACGTCCTCAGCAGTTTCCAGGGGGCGCAAGAGGGGGCGAGGGCAGCCGGCATAGACTCCCATCTGCGGCTGACCGGCCAACTCGCAGATCTGCCGCGCGTTGCGGCTGGTCTTCTCCACAGAGACATTGCCAGCCACCGTGGTAATGCCCAGCAACTGCAGCTCAGGTGAGGCCATCGCCAGCAGCAGGGCCACCGCATCGTCTTGGCCGGGGTCGCAATCGATGATCAGGGGCACCATAGGGATCCCGGTAGCGGCTTACTCCCCCAGTGTAGGCTTTTCTGCTGCGCTGGAGAGCAACTGGGGTGGGGCAAGTCTAGGCAGAGACGGGATGATCGCCTTCGATAGCCCGCACCTGATTGACAAAGAATTCTTCCAAAGATTGCCGCTGCCAATGCAAATCGGTCACCACCGCCCCCGCCTGGCTGAGAAGGGTCAGCAGCTCCGGCAGGGATCCGCTCCATTCCCCCGACCAATGGGATCCCTGGATCGAGAAGTGCCCTAGGCAGTCGCGGAACTGGTCGATGGCGCCACCGTGCCCTTGCACGCGGTAGCTTTTGCTCTGGCCCAGCAGCTCGTCCAACGTCCCCTGCTGCACCAATTTGCCGCCGACGATCAGGCCGACGCGGTTGCAGATCACCTCCACATCCCCCAGGATGTGGCTGTTAAAGAACACCGTTTTGCCCTGTTGCTTGAGGGACAAGATGATCTCCCGCATCTGGTAGCGGCCCATGGGATCCAGCCCCGACATCGGCTCATCCAGAAACACCAGCTCCGGGTCGTTGATCAGGGCTTGGGCCATGCCGGTGCGCTGCAGCATGCCCTTGGAGTAGGTGCGCAGTTGTTTTTTGCGGGCCGTATCTACAGAAAGCCCCACCAGCTCCAGCAGTTGCGGGATCCGCTCCCTGAGAAGGCTATCGGGCAGGCGAAACAGCTTGCCGGCAAAATGGAGAAATTCCCATGCTGTCAGGTAATCGTAAAAATAGGGGTTCTCCGGCAAATAGCCCACCTGTTGCTTGATGGAGCGATCCCCCAAAGGTTTGCCCAAGAGCGTGCCGCTGCCGCTGGTGGGCTCCACAATCCCCAGCAGGCATTTGATCGTGGTGGTTTTGCCGGCCCCGTTGGGCCCCAACAGCCCAAAGGTCTCGCCGCGGGCCACTGTCAAAGAAAAATCCTTGAGGGGGCTGACCACCTTGTTCAACCAAAAGCCAGTGCGATAGGTTTTGGTCAAGCCGGAGATGGCGATGGCCGGTTCGGGATGGAGGTCAGTCGCCTCTAGCGCAGGAGCAAGAGTCTCGCTCATGGGGGTGTCCGGGGTCAGGGTTGCTCAGCCTTCTGGAAGCGCCACTTGCTGGGTTGACCAGTGCTTGGCCCCTTCTTTCTTAAGTTTACCCAGCGGGCTTGGCCCAGCTTAAGTCTGTCTCAGCCTACACGCTCGCCTTCTGGATCTGGGATGATGAGTTCCAAGTTAGCTCCCAACGGGCGACTCTCAAAGGAGTGTTCCTTGCTGGATAAAACCCTGAGGCAGTGGAAGGAGCGGCTCTTGGCTCCGGTGCTGCAAACCCCTCTCCAACGGGTGCATCCCCTGGTCATTACCTTGTCGGGGTTTGCGGTGGGCCTGGCCTCTGGCGCAGCAGCGGCCTACGGGGCTTATGGATGGGGGCTGGGCCTGTGGCTGCTGAACCGGTTGATGGATGGGCTAGATGGCACCTTAGCTCGGCTGCAGGGGCGGCAAAGCGATCTGGGCGGCTACCTGGATATGCTGCTGGATGTGGTGGTGTATGCGGTCGTTCCCCTGGGGCTGGCCTTTCACCAGGGATCCCTGGCAGGCTATGCATTTCTGGCCCTGATGCTGGCCAGCTTTTACATCAACCTTTGCGCTTGGATGTACCTGGCGGGGCTGCTGGAAAAACGGCGAAGGGTTGTTTGCATCAACGGGACAGAGTCCTTAGGGGAACTGACCAGCCTAACCATGCCGCCTGGGCTGATCGAGGGCAGCGAAACCATCTTTCTCTACAGTTTGTTTTTCCTTTTCCCCGAGTACATGGTGGGTTTGTTTGGGCTGATGGCGATTCTGGTGCTCTTCAGCGCTGCGCAGCGGTTGATCTGGGCGCTGGGATCCTTTTCTGCTCCAAGGTCAGACTGGCAACAGTAAAACGGTTCGTCACCCAGCTTCCTAACTCCCCTCTCCCTCTGGGAGAGGGGTTGGGGGTGAGGGAAGCGGCGCGGAGTGATTGGGGAGTGTCTTCATCAGGTTTGAAACCAACTCTAATTCAAGTCGGTTTCGACCAGAGCGACCCCTTCTATCGCCAAAGCAGCCTCGGTCTCTTCTGGGCGCACATCCTGCAAAAAAGCTTCCAGAGAGGCTTGGGCTTCCGCCTCTGAATAGTGCTCCGCACCGCTCAGGCGATCGGCTCCTTCCGGCAGCCAGCCCAAAAACGGCAAGGGCAAGAGGGTGGAAAGGTTGGTCAGGATCAGCAGCAGCCCCAGCCGGCTGAAATCGGTCTCCGTCACCCCCAGCCCATGCATCAGCAGGGATCCCAGCTCTTGGGAGAGAAACCCCGCCAGATTAAAAGCCGACATCAGCAGGGCAAAGAGGGTGGCCTCGATCCCAGGGGGGCAAAGGCGGGCGGCCAAGACCAGCACCGGCATGAAGGCAATTTGCCCGGCCACCGTCAGCACCAAGCTGTCCCCCAAGCTAAACCAGTGATCGTCGATGCCCCAATCCCGATTGAGGTGATAGACCAAAATGAGGCTGGTCAGGCCCAATCCCGCCGAGAGCACCGTCATCCAGCCGAATAGGGGCCGCAGTGGGATCCGCCGCAGATACACCTGGAAGATCCCGACCCCCAGCAGGCTGGCCATGCTGGTTGCCAAGCGCACCTGACCCAAAAATTCCGGCCCAAAGCCGAGGTCGTTGGTAACAAAGTAAAAAAGAGCCACATCGGCGCTGGGAGTGGCCTGCCAAACGAATACAAACAGCACCGGCAGCAGAATGCTGGGCTGCCGCAGCGCCCGCCACACCTGGCGCACCTGTTGCTGCAAGGGATCCCAGCCTTGAGACAACGCCACCGGCTGATCGACAATCACCCAAGCCGCTAGAGCGATGAACAACGGCAAAAAGGCCGTCAGCCCAAACACCACCTGCGGCGAATAATGGGCCAAGAGCGCCCCTCCCAAATAGGCGGTGAGCAGGGATCCCAAGGCCGTTGCCCCCCAAGTCAAAGATTGCAGCGTGCCCGTCCCTGCCCAGTCATGGCCATGTACCCGCTCCACCACCAGCGAATCCACGATCACATCTCCCACCGCCACCGCCAGGGATCCCAAAACCATCCACAGGGTGGCCAGCCCAGCCGTCGGCGCCCACAGCGCCATGCCCAGCCAAGCCACGCACCCCAGAAGCCCAGAAAGCAAGAGGTAAGGACGACGGCGGTAGCCCGCTACGGGCACGGTATCCGACAGCAGGCCGTAGAGGGGTTTGAGGATCCAGGGACTCATGGCAACGCCCATCAACGCTGCCACCTGCGACGGGCTGAGGCCCAAGCTATCTTTCAGATAAAAGCTGGTGGCCAGCCGTGCCAAGCCCAGCGCCCCCTGCACAAAGTACACCAAGAGGATCCCGAATAGCTCTGGTGTCCAGTGGATATCCCGCAGCGGGGTCAGGGTGGAGGAGCGCAGCCGTTGCAGCAGAGGATGGAGCATGGGGGGTGCAGAGTTGCGTAGTGTTACATTTGCGCAGTGTTGCCTCGGCAACCGCAAAACCATCAGAAATCTTAACAGTCCCTTTACTCTAACCCGTCCAACCGGCTTGCGGGCACCAGGGGCCACGCTCTAAAACAACTGGACTGGTGGATACTTGCCCAGATTCCGAGCCCGCACTGGTCGGCAGCAGCCGGATGTGAGCATTTGGGAGTCATTTCTAGTCTAGAGAAGCCGTGACTTCCCTCTCTCTGGGAGAGGGGTTGGGGGGTGAGGGCCAGAAGACGAGGCTATTCCAGAGTGGCAGTAGGATGAAGGAGTAGTCTCAGAACATTTCCACCTCTTTCTGGCTGTGTTCACTGCTTCTCCTGCCGGTTGGGCGGCTGATGTCATCGCGCCTTTTGCTCCTCAAGTCTGGAGCTGGCGCGGCCATGCCATTCGCTACGTGGTGCAGGGATCCGGATCTCCGCTGGTCTTGGTGCATGGCTTTGGGGCTTCCATCGGCCATTGGCGGCACAACATCCCCGTGCTGGCTGAGGCGGGATACCGGGTCTATGCCCTGGATTTGCTGGGGTTTGGTGGCTCGGCCAAGCCTGCTCTCCCCTACAGCCTAGATCTGTGGGCGGAGTTGCTGGCGGATTTTTGGCAGCAGCACGTGCAGCAGCCGGCGGTGTTTATTGGCAATTCCATCGGGGCCTTGCTCAGCTTGATGATGGCCGCCCAACACCCTCAACTGGCCGCAGGGGCGGTGCTGCTCAACTGTGCCGGCGGCCTGAACCACCGCTCCCACGAGCTCAACCCGATTTTCCGCGTTTTCATGGCCGCCTTTACTGCCCTGGTAGCCTCTCCGGCGACCGGGCCGTGGGTGTTTGATCGGGTGCGGCAGCGGCAGCGGATCCGTGCCACCCTGAAACAGGTATATCGCAACCCCGCCGCCATTACCGATGAGCTGGTGGAGCTCCTCTATGCCCCTTCCTGTGATGTGGGCGCTCAGCAGGTGTTTGCTGCCATCCTCACCGCTCCTCCCGGCCCCACTCCCGAATCTCTGCTGCCCCAGGTGCGCTGTCCGCTGTTGGTGCTCTGGGGAGAAGAGGATCCCTGGACGCCCATTCAACGGGGATGCGGCTTTGAAAACCATGTGCAGGGGATCGACTACCAGTTTTTGCCCATTCCCAATACCGGCCATTGCCCCCATGACGAACGCCCAGAGGTGGTTAACCCTCTGATTGTGGGCTGGCTGCCCAGAGCCTTTGCGGCTGTTTGACAGGCTGTCCTCAGGTTTTTGGGGAAGTTTTTTGAGCAGATAGGCCCAACCAACTCCGTATTTTGGTCATCCAAACTTGAAGGGGCGAGGGCTGGGGCCGGATCGCCACCTGGATCGGCTCGTCTTGGAAGTCTGGATCTTTGAGGCGAAACCCAAACTCTAGGTCATCTTTCACTTTACTAAGACGGGGAAACAGCCTCACGGCTGCTTTTTTGAGCTCTTCTTCATTTTGGAAAATGGCCTGGTGAATGGCACCGGAACGCCCCACCGCCAGGGATCCCACCGGCAGCCAGGGGTTGGGCTTGCCGGGCGCGGGCTGGCGATGTCGAACAAAGATGTTGAACTCCGGCATCCCCTTGGCTTTCAGCTCGTCGTAGCGTTTGGCGGCTTCCTTGCGCTTGGCCGTGTTGGCTTTGGCCGGCTTTTTCTCCGGCCTGGATGGGCTGAAACCCTTGGACTGACTCATACCTGGCTTGACAAGAGGGGTGTTTTTGCAGCTTAGCGCAGATTGGATCCCTTCCTTCCAGGGTTGCTCCGACCGGCGTGCTATACTTATTGAGCCTTGGTGGGCGGTTGAAGAAGCCTACCAGCGGGATGTAGCGCAGCTTGGTAGCGCACTTCGTTCGGGACGAAGGGGTCGCAGGTTCGAATCCTGTCATCCCGATGGGCTTGGGCAAAATCGCGTTGGCCTCCCGGCTCCCCAGCCGGGAGAATATGTAGAGTAGACGGGCCTTGGCAAGGAGAAGGGGCAACGGCGCTTGGGGAGTGCCTCAATTGGGTTTGAGATAACCCAAGACCTGGGTGCTTTGGGTGTTGTTGGGCTGGTCTCGCCCAACGGGATTGGGGCAGCGGCAGGAGCCGCATGGCCCTGCTACCGTTCTATTGTGAACGCGCTGCTGCCAAACTCTGCCATGGAGAACCAACCGTGACCCACCTGGCCACCCCCTTCGACCTTCACCCCCGCGAAACCGGGTTTGATACCCCAGATGCCCTGCGTCTCAGCCAACGCCTCATTCAAGTGGGGATCGCCCTTTCTTCGGAAACGGATCTCAGGCGCCTGCTGGAACTGATTGTCGCCCAAGCCCGCGAGCTGACCTGCTGTGATGGCGCCAGCTTGTTCATCCGGGAGGGAGAAGAGTTGCGCTTTTTCGTGGTCAACCGCAACGAGGAGCTGCAGGATCTGCGCCTGCCCCTCACTCCTTCCAGCATTGTGGGCTATGTGGTGCTCACTGGGGAGAGCTTGAACTTGCCGGACGTCTATCGCTTGCCACCGGGCTTGCCCTATGCCTTCAACTCCCAAGTAGATCAGCAAACCGGCTACCGCACCCGCTCTTTGCTCACGGTGCCGCTGCGGGATCCCTCAGGAAACATCCTCGGCGCCCTGCAACTCTTGAACCGTCTCAGGCCGGATCGCCCTGCTGACCCAGCGCCCAACCAGGTGGCTGACTGGAGCCAGCCGTTTTCTGAGTTGGAAGTCCGGGTGGCCGAAGCCCTGGCTTCCCAGGCGGCGGTTGCCTATCAAAATGTGCGCTTGCGGGAAGAGCTGAAAGCCGCTCACCTGGAAACGATTTTCTGTCTGGCCCAGGCTGCCGAATACCGGGATCAAGACACCTCGTTTCACCTCAAGC
Organism: Synechococcus sp. H55.9; assembly: GCF_047462355.1. Lineage (NCBI taxonomy): Bacteria > Bacillati > Cyanobacteriota > Cyanophyceae > Synechococcales > Synechococcaceae > Synechococcus > Synechococcus sp. H55.9. Next base: position 9,219 of record NZ_JANSJB010000051.1, read on the forward strand.
GGATGAGCCACTACTCCCGCATTCTCGCCAAAGAGTTGGGCCTCTCCAGCCGAGAACAGGAGCTGATTTTCTACGCCAGCCCCCTGCACGATGTGGGCAAAATCGGGATCCCGGATGCCATCTTGCAAAAGCCAGGCCCCCTCACCCCTGAAGAGCGCCTGATCATGAACCGCCACCCTGAGATTGGCTACGAGATCCTCAGCAAGTCCGACTCGGAGCTGATGAAAAAAAGCGCCATCATTGCCCTCACCCACCACGAAAAGTTCGATGGCAGCGGCTACCCGCGGGGCCTCAAGGGCGAAGGGATCCCGCTGGAAGGGCGGATTGTGGCTTTGGCCGACGTGTTCGACGCCTTGGCCAGCCGCCGCCCCTACAAAGCAGCCTGGGATCTAGACGAGATCTTTCGCTTTGTGGAAAACAACAGCGGCAGCCACTTCGATCCCCACGTGGTGGCAGCTTTTAAGCGCGGGCGCGGCGAAATCCTGGAGATCTACC